>JBLFXB010000057.1:0-13802 GCA_047611925.1 Polaribacter sp. | reverse complement strand
ACAATGCTTTTCTTGTCTTTTACTAATGTTGATTTTGTTTGTAATGGTTTTAGTCTAAAGTTTTCTTTGTTATACAATGCATAACTTACAGTTCCTTTATCACTAGTAACATTTGGTACAGTTACAGTAATTGTTTGTTTTTTTGTTAATTCCGTTTTTGGTGTTTGCATTGATGTTTGAAATACAACTACTAATGCGAAAATTGCTATGAATACTTTCATGATTTCTTTTTTTATGATACTGAAATAAATACAGTATAGGTAATTATACAGCAAAGATGCAATGGTAATTAACTTTTAGAAATTAAAAGAAACCGAATTGTATTTTTTTATGGATGAATTGTAGAAATGAATTAATTGAAGGCTTTTTTATAGATATTTAAAGCTCTTTCTCTTGCAAATTTGTGTTCAACTATTTGCTGAGGATAGGTAAGTTCGTTAAGATCTTTGACCCATTTATGAATGTATTTTAGGTCTTTATCAAACTTTCTTACTTGTTCTGTCGGATTAAATATTCTAAAATATGGAGATGAATCACAACCAGTCCCTGAAGCCCATTGCCAATTACCATTATTAGCAGATAAATCGTAATCCAATAATTTCTCTGCAAAATATGCTTCTCCCCAGCGCCAATCAATTAATAAATGTTTGCATAAAAACCCTGCAGTGATCATTCTTACTCGATTGTGCATATAACCTGTTGCATTTAACTGACGCATTCCTGCATCTACAATTGGATACCCTGTTTCTCCTTTACACCATTTATAAAACTCATCTTCATTATTTCTCCATTCAACCCGATTGTATTTACTTTTAAAATTCTCTGTTACAACCTTTGGGAAATGAACTAAAATCTGCATAAAAAACTCCCTCCAAATCAATTCATTTAAATACGTCGCATTTGTTTTTAGTGCAATTTTAACCATTACTCTTACACTTATCAACCCAAATCGTAAATACGGAGACACATAAGATGTTTGATCAACAAAAGGGAAGTCTCTAATTAAATCATATTCTTTTAGATGATCTAAAGTATAAGGCTTTACTTTAATCTCACTTTCTACAAACCCAACGGTTTCTATTGTAGGAAAAGATGTGCTAAATTCATAAAAATTAGGCAAAGGTCTATTATTGGAGAATGAAATATCCTTCAATTTTAAAAGCCATTTATTCTTAAAAGGGGTAAAAACGGTATACGGCAATCCATCCTCTTTTACAACTTCAGATTCCTCAAAGATTACTTGATCTTTACATGAAATAACTTCAATTTTGTTTGAGTTTAAAAACTCCGTTACTTTAAAATCTCTAGAAATTGCATACGGTTCATAATCTTTATTGATAAAAACCTTTTCTATTGCATATTCAGAAATTAAGGAATTCCAAACATCAATTGGTTTCCCAATTTTAATCAACAACGATGAATTTAACTTTTTTAATTCAACATCAATCTCTTTTAAAGTATTGTAAATAAATGTAATTCTTGCATCGTCTTTTGGCAATGATTCTATAATATCTATATCAAATATAAAAATTGGAATTACCGCTTCCTTTTCTAAAGTTGCCTTGAATAAAGCAACATTATCTTCTAAACGTAAATCTCTACGAAACCAAAATATATTCATTTATTTAAAAAGAGTATCTAACACTTCTTCTCTATATTCAAAAATAGATTGCAATTGTTTTTTAATAAATAATGTTTGTGCAATAGCTCCTAGAAACCCAAAAGGAATTTTATATGAAATTTTATCTTTCATTAGCGTATTCCCATTAGGTAATGTCTCAAAAAAGTGTTCATGGTGCCACATAGAATAAGGGCCAAAACGCTGTTCATCAATAAAAAACTCTTGCTCTTTCACTGCGGTAATCTCTGTGACCCAATTTGTTTTAATATATGGAACTGGAGAAACCTTATAGGTTATAATCTGACCCTGATATGCTTTTCTATCTACTTTAGAAGTGATATTAAAACCCATTTTAGGAGGTGTAATATTTGACAAATTACTTGGTGATGAAAAATAATCCCACGCTTCAGCTAAAGGAATATTTAATTCTTGTGATGCCTCTAATGTATAAATTCCAGAATGTTTAGAAAATAGAATCATTTATTATAAATACTTTGTGATTTTTCTACTCATAGGCTTCGTTAAAGAGAAATAATAATCAATTAAAGCACCATTCTCATCAACCAAGTATTTTTGAAAATTCCATTTTACAGAAGAACTTTTCACTCCATTATTTTCTTT
Source organism: Polaribacter sp. (assembly GCA_047611925.1). GTDB lineage: Bacteria > Bacteroidota > Bacteroidia > Flavobacteriales > Flavobacteriaceae > Polaribacter. The sequence goes on along the minus strand of JBLFXB010000057.1, from coordinate 11,560 downwards.
TCTAGTTAACCATGAATATAATGGATGCTGATTGTCTCCTTTTACATCCACTTTTTCTGTAATTAAAAAAGTAACTCCGTAATTAATTTCACAAAACGATTGTATTTGTTCTGCAGAACCAGGTTCTTGTTTTCCAAACTGATTAGAAGGAACTCCAATAATCATCAATTTATCTTTGTATAGTTCATATAACTCCTGAAGACCTTCATATTGTGGAGTAAAACCACATTCTGAGGCTACGTTTACAAACAGAATTTTCTTCCCTTTGTAATCTTTTAAATTAATTTCTGAACCAGAAATACTATTTATTTTAACCGAATAAAAATCTATATTAGAATCCATAGTTTGAGAATTTATTTGAAAAATAATTAAAAACACACATATAATAGAAAGAATTTGTCTCATAATAATCAATTAAAAAGTACAATATACATATTTAAACTAGACGCTATTGTAAGCCAGATTAAATATGGTGCAATTAGCAAGGTAAGCCATTTTACTTGTCTTAGATATCCAAACGTGAAATATCCAACCAGCAACCAAAGACACAATATTACAACTAATCCAACCATTGTTAAATGCTGATTAAAGAAAAAATAATTCCAACTTACATTTAAAACCCATTGTACCATATATAGTTTTATCAACTTAGAATTAGCAAATACATATTGAATTACAAGATTTGTCATATAGATAGAATAGCAGAACATTATAGAGAACCAAGCGACTCCAAAAACCCAACCTTCTGGTGTCCAAGGTGCTTTACTTAAACTATAATACCAATCTGAAGACGAACCATTATTCATTAAAAGCACGCCAATTCCTAAAGCTCCAAAATTAGAAGCAATAAAAAGTAAGAAAAGCAACACCTTATTTTTCATAAAATAGTTTTAAAATCTAATTAATAAGTTTGAGTATAGTTTTAAACGAAATACTGTGAGCTTAGATTTCTTAAACTTTTCGTTTAAAAAAACGACAAGAAACAACATATTGAAAGCATAGCCGATATCTTCAATCGGTATTGTAAACAGTCTAATTCCTAAGTTTTCTAAATTATTATACCAAACTACTGGCTCTGCAATAAAACTACCCGTTAAAATACCGTTTACTATAAAAAATGGAACTAAAATAATCAAAAAAGAGATATAAAATCTTCTTAATATTTCAATTCCAAAAAAGAAGCCTAGTAATAAAGAGAAAATTAATATGGTATAATTCACAGAAGTATACATTTTATCAGAATGAAATATCAAAACCAAACTAACAAGTAACACTAATAAAATTGTTATTAATTTTGCTGCTTTCTCAGACAGTATTAAACTAGGCTTAAAATACGCTAACGCATAGTGAATAAAAATACTTGCATACGGAATACATATAAAAAAAAGCACCTCTTCTATTGGCAAACCTCCAATTAAATATGGTAAATGATATCTACTATTAAATCCCCAAATGCCAAGTGATGTAAATACGACATCCCATATAACAAATAAGGTAGCCACCAACAATATCGATGCAAAAACTGATTTCCATTGTTTACTAAAATTCATTTTTTTATGAAAAGAATATAAAAAAGGAATGCTAAATGAGCCAATATTTAATAATAAATACAAATACATTATACCTTTGGTTTTTTAAAATATTTTAAAGGGACTACCAACATTCCAAAACATTCACCATCTGGTTTATCCATATGTTTATGATGAATTTTATGTGCCTTCCTTAATCCTTTTAAATAGATACTATTCGTGTTTCTAAACCACTTAAAGCGTCTATGTATTAAAACATCATGCACTAAAAAATAAGCAATACCATAGCATAAAATTCCCAAACCGATAAAGAATAGAAAATTTAATTCTGGGCGTATACCAAAATAAAACAACAGCATACTTGGCACTGCAAACACGACAAAAAAAGCATCATTTTTTTCAAACACGTTTGGATATCCTGGCTGATGATGATCTTCATGCAAAAACCACCCAAAACCATGCATAATGTATTTGTGTGTACACCAAGTTACGCCTTCCATAATTAAAAACGTAATCAATGTTGTTACAGGAAAGATCATTAAATTAAATTTAGTTTATATTTCACAAAACTCCTTGCTAATAAATTAATTTTCATTGGATTCGAGATGCGTATTCTTGTTTCCATAATCTCTGAAGACGGCGTGCTTTTTAGTTTCATCAATAGCTTCTTATAATATCTATACGCTATATAAACACCAAACTTTGCTTCTACTGGTAACTTTAAAACACCTTCTCTAAAAGCGAATTCAAAGTCCTCTTCAATTTCAGCAATAATTAAATTTTTAGATTCGTTATCTAGTTTTCTTAAATTTAAATTTGGAAAATAAGATCTATCTAGATTTTCTATATCATCTTTTAAATCTCTTAAGAAATTCACTTTTTGAAAGGCAGAGCCTAATCTCATTGCTGGTTCTTTTAATTCTTCAAACTTTTCAGTATCTCCATTTACAAAAACCTTTAAACACATTAATCCAACAACATCTGCTGAACCATAAATATACGAATCATACTCTTCTTTTGTATTGTATTCTGTTTTGTATAAATCTGCTTTCATACTCTTTAAAAAAGACTTCACTAAATCATCAGAGATTTGATATTTAAAAACAGTTTGCTGAAAAGCGTTTAATATTGGATTTAAACTAATTCCGTCTTCTAAAGCTTCATAATAATCAGCTTCAAATTTATTGATTAGTTTTTCTTTGTCATATGCATGAAAACTATCAACTATTTCATCAGCAAAACGAACAAAACCATACACATTATAAATAGCCGTTCTAATTTTTGGAGACAACATTTTAACAGCCAAAGAAAATGATGTACTGTATTTTTTTGTAACTAATTTGCTGCAATTATCGGATACTTCGTCGAATAACGTTTTCATGGTGTTGTGTTTTTTAGAATTAAATCTGAAACTATTTTCCCTGAAATAAGTGATGGAGGAACACCAGGACCTGGAACCGTTAATTGTCCAGTAAAGTACAAGTCATCAACTTTTTTACTTTTTATTTTTGGTCTAAGAAATGCTGTTTGAGTAAGTATATTAGCCAAACCATATGCATTGCCTTTATATGAATTATAATCTTTTACAAAATCATTTACACAATATGATTTCTTAAATAGAATTGTACTTTTAACTTCTTGTTTTGTCAACGCTTCTAGTCTTTCAATGATCATATCAAAATACTTCTCTCTCAACGCTTCAGTATCTTCTATACCTGGAGCTAACGGAATTAAAAAAGTTGCCGCTTCCTTTCCTTCTGGTGATAAACTGTCATCTGTTATACTTGGAAAACTACCATAAAACAAAGGTTTTTCTGGCCAAGCTGGTTCATCGTAAATTGCTTTTGCATGCACATCAAAGTCCGTATCAAAAAACAATGTATGATGACATACGTTTATTAACTTCTTCGATAAGCCTACATAAAAAAGCAACGATGAAGGTGCGAAAATTTTCTTATCCCAATATTTTTCTGAATATTGTCTATATTTTTTTGGCAATAAAGTTTCAGAATGATGATAATCTGCTCCACTTAAGACGATATCAGACTTCTCAAACCTGTTGTTCACCATTAAGCCAATAGCTTTTCCATTTGCATCTAAACAAATTTCTTCAACATTCGCATCAGTTTCAAAAACAACTCCAAGATTAGAAGCCAATGTTGTCATAGCTTCTACTACTTTATACATTCCTCCTTTTGGATGCCATGTTCCTAAACCAAAATCTGCATAATTCATAAAATTATAAAATGCTGGTGTATTACTTGGCTTTGCTCCTAAAAACAAAACTGGGAATTCTAAAATTTGAATTAATTTTTGACTCTTAATACTTTTTCTTACTTGTTTTCTAATCGTAGAAAAAAACTGATTGACTCTACTTATCGTCTCTGGAGTTATTAATTCAAGCGGGGAAACCCCTGGTCTGTAAACCAATTCTTTCATTGCTGCATTGTAATTAAATTTTGCAGAATCTAAAAATTTCTTTAAATGCTTAGAGCTTCCTTTTTCTTCCTTTTCAAATGCTTCAAAAATCTCATGCAATTTCCCTGAAATAATGATAGATTCTTGCTCTGAAAAATACACTTGATACGCAGGATCTAATCTTTCAAGCTTATAATAATCACTAGGTTTTTTATCAAAGTCGTTAAAAAACCTCTCGAATACATCTGGCATCCAATACCAAGTTGGACCAATATCGAAAGTAAATCCTTCTTTTTTATATTGCCTGGCTCTGCCGCCTGTTGTTTTGTTTTTTTCATACACTACAACTTCATAACCAGCTTTGGCTAAATAAGATGAAGCAGCTAATGAAGAGAAACCCGAACCTATTATGTTAATTCTTTTTTTCATTTTGTTTAACAAATATACAACTTAATTAAACAAAGAAAGTTTAATATTTAAATTTAACAATTTTCTAACAAATCTACAAGACCTGGATAAAAAGAAAATGAAGACGTAAACTGTTCAACATCAATATCCACAACACGATATCCATAAACACGCAACTCATGATTTGTTCCAGAAAGCAATGCATCAAACTGTTCTAAATAACCTAACAACTTAGATTCAATAGGAGAAACAGTAAAAGAAGAAATGAAAATTATCTTATCAAATTTAGAGATCAGCGAGTTCATATTATCAAAAGGAATGCTTTGTCCTAGAAAAATTGTTTTCTTAGCTCTTAACGATAATTCATAATTCAAATACATCAAGCCAAGCTCATGTATTTCATTTTCTGGTAAAAACAGTACATAAACCACGGAAGAATCCATAAGTGTACTTTGCTGAATATTTTCAATATTAATTTGAATTTTTTGAGATATTAAATTAGACACAAATCGCTCGTGAGCAGGCATTAACGTATCGGTTTGCCACATTAACCCAATATGATTTAAAAACGGAATGAAAACCTCCTTAAACACCTGTCTGAATGTTTTATTTAGCAGTAATTGATTGTAAGTTTGATTGAATAAAACTTGATCAAAACTAAACATTGACATCTTAAATGAATTAATAGCGTCATCTACAAGAGCATTTTTATTGGCCAATTCTCTAGCTAACAAAACAATTGCATCATCAGACAATTCTGCAATTTTAGATATCTTGTATTTATTTTTATTTAATAAGGCAACGTTTAAAAGCTTTTGAAGACTAACCGTATCGTAGTACCTAATGTTACCATTAGTTCTTTGTGGCTTTAACAATTGATACCTTTTTTCCCAAATCCGAATAGTATGTGCCTTAATACCTGTTAGGTTTTCGAGGTCTTTTATGGTGAAATCTGTTTTTATATTGTTCAACTGTATGTTAATTTAATTAAACAAATATAGGTATTCTATTTAAAATAAAAATAAAAATTGTTTTCTCCGTAACATTTTCTAATTTTGAACTACTTATAATCGGAAACTAATTAAAGAATAAGAGTGCAGAAAGATTTAGAATCTAAATTTCTGGTTGATTTTGAAAAAAATCAAAACATCGTACATAAGATTTGTAGAATTTATACTACAAATCAAGATGCACATAATGACTTATTTCAAGAAGTTACCATTCAACTATGGAAAAACTACAGTAAGTTTAGAGGAGAAGCTAAGTTTAGCACCTGGATGTATCGTGTGGCATTAAACACCGCCATTTCTTTATATAGAAAATCAACAAGAACTGTAAAAACACAAGATATTAGCGACATATCATATAAGATACAAGCTACAGAATACGACGACACTGAAGAACAACAATTGAAATCTTTGTATAAAGCAATTCAAGAGTTAAGCGATATTGAAAAGGCTTTAATTTTTTTATACTTAGAAAATAAGCCCTATAAAGAAATCTCTGAAGCTTTAGGTATTACTCAAGTAAATGCAAGAGTAAAAATGAACAGAGCTAAAGATAAATTAAGAAACATATTAAACCCATAGATTATGGATTTAGAATCATACAAAAAAACGTGGAAAAATCAACCCAAAGAAACCAAGTCGGTTTCTAAAATTGATATTTACAAAATGGCGCATTCAAAATCGTCATCTGTTGTAAAATGGATTTTAATTATTGGAATCTTAGAATTGGTTTTCTGGACCGGATTAAACTTTATTATTCCTGATGAATATACTGAAGTTTATAAAGATTTTGATTTAATGGGCTTTATAAAAATTTACACTATACTACACTATATTGTTATCTTTTTATTTCTAATTCTGTTTTACAAAAACTACTCTTCGATTAGCATTACTGATAGCACTAAAAGATTGATGAGTAATATTTTACGTGTTCGAAAAACAGTAAAATATTATGTGTTTTATAATTTAGCTGGTTTAGTAGTTACTAATGTAATTATAAGCGCTATAATGTTTTCTAAGCCTGACACCTTGGTAAAGGCAATGAATCCAGATGGCTTGGAAATAGACGCAAACACCCTATTATTTACAACACTTGTTTCTGTTATTGTTATGACTATTGTTTTGTTTCTTATTTTTTGGCTTTTCTATAGAGTTACCTATGGAAAACTACTTAAGAAACTAAACAGAAACTATAAAGAACTAGATAGTTTAGATCATTTAAACTAAAACAAAAAAAACCTGCTAAATAGCAGGTTTTTTTGTTTTAAAAAATTTTTAGCTCAAAGAGCAATTTTTCAAGCATTACTTCTGTAAAATCTAAATGAGTTACAATTCTAATTTTCCCCTGTCCCATAGAAATTAGTAGGATACCTTTCGATTCCATTTTTGCAATAAAGTCCATCGGATCAATACTTTCATTTACATAAAAGATCACAATATTTGTTTCTATTGGCTCTACTTTCTTTACATAAGAACAGGTTTCTAAAAGGGCTCCAATCTTTTTAGCTCTAGAATGATCATCAGCCAAACGGGCTACATTATTATCCAACGCAAAAATTGCTGCAGCAGCTAAAAACCCAGCTTGTCTCATCGCTCCACCAAATAACTTTCGTACACGTAACGCTTTTGCAATATGCTCTTTAGTTCCTAACAAAATAGAACCTACTGGCGCACCTAACCCTTTAGACAAACAAATTGAAATGGTATCAAACAGTTCTCCATATTGCTGCGGTGTTTCGTTTTTTGCAACGAGCGCATTAAACAATCTAGCTCCATCTAAATGGAAAGCCAACTCGTTTTCTTTCGCTATTTTTTGAATCTTTTTTAGTTCTTCAAAATCCCAACAAGCACCTCCTCCTTTATTTGTTGTATTCTCTATACAAACCAATTTATTATACGGAACATGAATATCTGCTCTACCAGAAACGGCTACTTTTAATTGTTCTGCAGTAAACATTCCTCTCTCTCCATCAATTAAATGAGATGTCACACCTGAATTAAATGCGGCTCCACCACCTTCATAATTATAGACATGCGCCCATTTATCACAAAACATTCTATCTCCTGGCTGTGTGTGTATTTTTATTGCAGTTTGATTGGCCATGGTTCCAGAAGGAAAAAACAATGCATCTTCCATACCAAAAAGGGTGGCAACTTTTTCTTGCAATTCGTTTACAGTTGGGTCCGATTTAAAGACATCATCTCCAACTTTTGCATTCATCATTGCATCCAACATTCCTTTTGTTGGCCTGGTAACCGTATCGCTTATTAAATCTATTTTCATTTGTATATATTAATTCATTCCAATTGGAGAACCATCTGGAATTTTTGGTGACCTTACTCTTTTATATTTTGATGGTGCTTTTTTAAAGTCATCTATAGATTTTAAAAACTCAATATCGTACATTTTTTGAACTCCTTTCATTTTTCTAGAACGTAACCAATTCGATAATTCATTCAACTTATAATTCACAATTGCATGTACTTGTTTATAGCTCGAAGCGCTAGCAGCCAACCCAAATAATTGATTCAATACTTGTGAATTTACTACGTTTTGTAACTCTTGATGGTATTTATTTTTATGTGATTTTTTAAAAGAGTTTTTTAATACCACGTCAATCACTTCAACCAAGCCTAATTGCGACTCATCTAAACTTTTATGCAATACCAAACGAGAAGCTCTTTGTGGGTGAAACAAAAAGCTTAACGATAATTCAGAAGCCGTTTCTACAGCGCTATAAGGATCAAACTCTGGTCCTACTTTACTTTTAAAAGACTCCCTTGTTCTTCCATACCCCTTAGCTCTTGGCGGAAAAAGATTCAATTTAGAAGTTGGAATCGCCAATGTTTGAACATCAATAGTTTTCAATAATGCATTTAAAGCATTTCTTTCTTCAGATCCAGAAACCCTTTTTACAATGGTTTGATTTCCTCCTTTTACGGCATAATTATAATCCAATCCTCCAATAACTTTAGAAACTGCTTCTACTTGATATCGATGTAAAAAATAGACAGGAACAAAAACATCTTCTAATACAGAATATGGCTGACCAGATTTAATATTGTCTGGTGAAAACTTCTCAATTGCATTTTTTCTTATCTCTAAGATATCATTCAATTCATCAGCTGCACTTTTTCCATTATCCCATAAATGGGCATAGGCATGCGCACTTCCTTGTGATCTAGCATCTTGATCAGAGACATACTGCAATCCTTTTGAAAAAGCATCTGTTAAAATACTTTGTAATCCTTGTTTTTCATTTTTGTTAAACTGTTGATACGCATAGGCAACTGTTACTTTATCCCAAACACCAATATTAGTAGCATAGGCATTAGAAAAATCTATTTTTCCGTTTTTTAAAGAAAACTGCGGATGTGGATAATCCATTACTGATGCTCTATTATTTGTACTTGCAGCAAAATTATGTGCAAAACCAATGGTGTGTCCAACTTCATGTGCAGACAATTGTCTAATTCTTGCCAATGCCATTTCTAATGCAAATGTATCATCAGGAGTATTTGTAGCATATGGAGCCTGTAAAGCTTGTGCAATTAAAAAATCTTGACGAATTCTAAGAGAGCCTAAACTCACATGCCCTTTTATGATCTCTCCGGTTCTAGGGTCAGAAATACTACTTCCGTAACTCCATCCACGAGTAGATCTATGCACCCACTGAATTACATTGTACCTTAAATCTAAAAGATCTGCACCTTTAGGTAACATTTTAACCTGAAACGCATCTTTATAGCCAATTGCTTCAAAAGCTTGATTCCACCATCTTGCACCGTCTAGTAAGGCCGATCTGATTGGCTCTGGTGTTCCTGGATCTAAATAATAAATAATTGGCTCAACTGCTTCACTAATTGCGGCAGTTGGATTCTTCTTTTCTAATCTATGGCGATAAATAAAACGCTTTACAATGGATTCATTTACTGGTGTAGAATAATCCATATAAGACATTGAATTACCACCAGCTCTAGGATCAAACGCTCTTTTTTTATAGTTGTTATCGGGTAATTCTACAAAAGAATGATGTTGATATACAGTGATTGCACTTGTATTTGGAGTAACTGCCCATAAGTTTCTTCCTTTAGGTTTGCCCTTAAACGTTAATAACACATCAAACTCAACGTTCTTTTGAAATGCTTTTGTTCTTTCTAAATTAAAAGCACTTCTAGAGGTGTCTAAATTATAGCTTCCTTCTCCACTTCTCGACAAAGTGTTCGCTACACCAAAAGTATCTTGCATAAAAAATGAGGTTGCATCAACTAAATACACCTCGTTTTTTTCTTCCTTAATAACAAAACCATGCAATACCGATTTTCCAAAAGCTTCTTTTACTGATTTTTTCTCTTGGAGATTTTCAGTTAAAGCTCTGTACTTTTGATTCGGCTGAATTAACAAGATCTTATTCCCTGCTTTTCTAAAAAACACGACTGCTCCACCACCAAGTTTCCCTCTATCTAAACCGATGTCATTTGAACCAATCCCTTCAGAGAGAGCATTCACATATAAAAATTCACTTTCTAAGTTTTTTATCTCTAAATAAATTTTGTCTTTACCGCTATCATAATAGTAATTAAAATAGCCTTTGTATTGTGTTACTTTTTTATCGTCTTTAAAAAATTGCGAAAAGCACGCTTGTTGTATAAAAACGAATAAGAATAAAACGGTTAGTTTTTTCATGATGAATATATTTTCTATAAAACTATAAAATATAGATGAGAAATAGGATTGATTAAAATATTAAATCGCTTTTTTAACTTATTTTTGTTGCAACTATGATTACACAAGAACAACTTAAAAATGTTTCTGAAAGAACACATAAGCTATACAACTACTTAAACATAGAACAAAAGCTTATTGAAATTAGTAACGAAGAAGAAAAAACTGTAGATCCAGATTTCTGGAATAACCCTAAAGAAGCTGAAGCTTTTATGAAGGTGTTAATACTAAAAAAGAAATGGGTTACTGATTACAATACCATAGTTTCACTACAGGAAGACACACAAATTTTATTAGATTTCTTTAAAGAAGGAGACGCAGAAGCAACTGAGGTTGAAGAACAATACCTGAAATTAATAACCCTTTTAGAAGCTGTTGAGTTTAGAAATATGCTTTCTGAAGAAGGCGATAATCTAAGTGCTGTAATTCAGATTACTGCAGGTGCTGGTGGAACAGAAAGTTGTGATTGGGCAGAAATGCTAATGCGCATGTACATGATGTGGGGCGAAAAAAATGGATTGAAAATTAAAGAACTGAATTATCAAAGTGGTGATGCTGCAGGTATAAAAACAGTTACTCTTGAATTTGATGGCGATTATGCTTTTGGATGGTTAAAAGGAGAAAATGGCGTGCATCGCTTGGTAAGAATGTCTCCTTTTGATAGCAATGCCAAAAGACATACATCATTTGCTTCTGTATACGTATATCCTGTTGCAGATGATTCTATTGAAATAGATATCAATCCTGCCGATATAGAAATTACGACTTCAAGATCAAGCGGAGCTGGCGGACAAAATGTCAATAAAGTTGAAACGAAAGTTCAATTAACTCATAAACCAAGTGGAATTCAGATTCAATGTTCAAATTCTAGATCGCAACATGATAATAGAGCTACAGCAATGAAAATGCTAAAATCGCAATTGTATGAAATAGAATTGCAAAAAAGACAAGCAGCAAGAGCAGATATTGAAGCAAATAAAATGAAAAATGAATGGGGAAGTCAGATCAGAAACTATGTAATGCATCCGTATAAATTAGTGAAAGATGTTAGAACTGCTCATGAAACTGGAAATGTAGATGCTGTAATGAATGGAGATCTTGACGCCTTCTTAAAAGCCTATTTAATGAAGAATGGACAAAAAAAATAATTCAAAAAAACATTTTTTATATCTAGCGGTTTTTATTCTGACTGCTATGGTCCCCAATCTTTTGCTTATCATAATTGGAGAAGATTCTGTGGTTGCATCACTATTAAAAAAGGTTGTATTTGCAATAATCTCTTTTTCGATTGTAATTTTACCACTCTCATTATTAAAACCTAAATATTTTAGTTGGTTTATCCTTTTACTATTTCCACTTATTATTTTTGAAAGCTCTGTAATTAATCATTTTAAAGCTCCTTCTTCTGAAGAAACAGTTGCGACCCTTTTTTTAACGAACTATTATGAGGTAACCGAATTGATAAAAGGAAA
>JBLFXB010000056.1:0-13842 GCA_047611925.1 Polaribacter sp. | reverse complement strand
TATGAATATTTTTTAGATGATTGAAAAATATATAGTCTAAACGGGGCTCCTACGCCCGAATTGTTATCTGCTTTTAAATAAGCATTTTGCTTATATTAATATCTGTTAAACTAAGCTATATTAATTTTATTATTTTAGGTAAGTTAAACACCCATAATCTAACAGAAGCAGATAATGTTACTGTTGAATTGTCGTCGGAAAAAGACCTTATAATTATTTCGATTACAGATTTTGGAATTGGCATATCAAAATTGGAACTTAAAAGTATATTTTCCCCTTTTATACGAGGAAAAAATGTTGATTTAATTCAGGGAACAGGACTTGGTTTATCAATTGTAAAAGAAGCAGTAGGCTTAATAGGGGCTGAAGTAACTGTGAATAGTACAGAAGGGAAGGGATCTTGCTTTATAATGAGAATTAAGAGAAGTTAATGTAGTTTAGGTTTGTAAAAGAACTTAACTCAATTTCAAATAACGAAACAAAAATTAGTAGTCTATGAAGACACAAAAAGTATCTTCTGGTTTTTTAGCCATATTCTTTAAAAAAGATTACACGACATATAGCAGTGAGAGAGTGGATCAAGTTAAGGCAAAGATATGCGATGGCGCATTGATTAGTATCGCTGTGTTGTCCGTCCCTACCCTTATTGGTAGTTTATCACGCGCGTTTGAAGTTGGCCTAAAACCCGCCATGTTTATCCAGGCCTTTTTAGCGATGTCTATTTGGGTATTGTACTTTGTAAGAAAGCGTTTACCATATTGGTTTCGTGCCACTTTTCTTCTTTGTGCATTGTATATTTTTGGCGCAACAGGCTTGTTGCAATTCGGCTTACTTGCCGCCGCTGGTGCATGGTTTATTATAACCCCAGCCTTAACTGTTATCCTTTTTAATATAAAAACCGGTTTAACGATGACGCTGGTAACATTTATTTCTTTCATAGTAATTGCCATATTGAATGTTAAAGGTTTTATTATTTTTGATTATAATGTTAGTGAATATGCAGCTAGTTTACATTCATGGGTTAACTTTTCGCTTACTTATTTATTGGGAGCAGTGTTTCTTTTTGTTGCTGTTTCAGTTTCTACCAATAATATTATGGATGCCATCACCGAAACAGATTATGTTGCTAAGGAATTGACTCGACTCCTTGAAACTGCCAGTAATCCCGTTTTTGGTATTGATACCGAAGGCAAGATAAATGAGTGGAATCAAACTTCAGAAAAAATTATGGGATTTACAAAAGACGAGGTATTAGGAAAAGATCTGGTGCAAACGTTTATTGCAGAAGATTACCGAGCATCCGTAAAAAAAGTATTAGAAGACGCTTTACTTGGTAAAGAAACTACCAACTTTGAGTTGTCGTTATTCACCAAAAAAGGAAAAGGTGTAATACTATTATTTTTCGCCAGCACACGTAGAGATATAGCTGGAAAAATTAATGGTGTTTTAGGGAGGGGACAAGATATTACAGAGCGCGTCTTTCAAAACAAAGAGAGAGAAAAGCGAGCAGACGAATTAGCCCTTGCTAACATAGAACTTGCTTTTCAAAATAAGGAGAAAGATAAGAGAGCAGATGAATTAGTGATTGCTAATGAAGAAAAAGAAAAGCGAGCAGATGAATTAGCCCTTGCTAACATAGAACTTGCTTTTCAAAATAAGGAGAAAGATAAGAGAGCAGAAGAATTAGTGATTGCAGAAGAATTAAAACAGTTTATTCAAACAGCAAACACGCCTGTTTTTGGTATAGATAACATAGGTGTTATTAACGAGTGGAACCAAACATCTGAAAAAATTTCAGGATATAAAAAAGAGGAAGTATTAGGCTTAAATTGGCTTAAACTCACCCCTGTAAATTCCGAAAAAGATGCAAAAATAGTAGTAAAAAATGCTCTAAAAGGAAAACAAACTAGTAACTTTGAGTTCATAACGCGTGCTAAAAATGGACAGAAGGTAATCTTACTGGTAAACACATCTACACGACGAGATGCAGCTGGAAAAATTACAGGTGTATTAGGCGTAGGACAAGATATTACAGAGTTAGTTGGTTACCGTAATGATCTAGAGTTAAAGGTATATCAAAGAACCTTAAAACTAAATATAGCGTTAGAAAAGGAAAAAGAATTAAACGAATTAAAATCGCAGTTTGTTTCAACTGCATCTCATGAATTTAGAACTCCGTTATCAGCAATTAATTTTGCTGCGGGCTCTATTAAAAAACACGGAGATAAAATGGAGCCAATTAAGGTTGCGAAGAAACTAGACAAAATAGAAAATCAGGTGCTATATATGACACAATTATTAAACGATATGTTAATTGTTGGTCAGGCTGAAGCAGGAAAAATTAAAAATAGCCCTATAAATGTAAATCTTGGAAATTTTATTGATGAAATTATTGAAGAAGTTTATAGTTCTTACAAAGAATCACACGAGTTATTGTTAATTGATCCTGAAGAATTAAAAAATACTGATCTTTTTATTGATGAAAAAATAGGAAGAAATATTTTTATAAATTTACTTAGTAACGCTATAAAATTTTCTCCAGATGCTGATAAAATTACTATTGAATTGTCGTCAGAAAAAGACCATACAATTATTTCGGTGACAGATTACGGAATTGGAATACCAAAATCAGAGGTTAAAAATATATTTACTCCTTTTACGCGAGGAAAAAATGTTGATTTAATTCAGGGAACAGGACTTGGCTTATCAATTGTAAAACAAGCAGTGGATTTAATGGGAGGGGAAATAGTGATGAATAGTAAAGTAGGAAAAGGAACAACCTTTAGTGTGAAAATCTTAAAACAAACAAATAAGTATGTATAAAATATTAATTGTAGAGGATACATTGTCGATAAGAGAAGAAGTTTGTGATATTCTCTTAATGGAAGGTTATAATATTTTTCAAGCTCAAAATGGAAAAGTTGGTTTTGAAATGGCATTGAAAGAAAATCCAGATCTTATTGTTTCAGATATACTTATGCCCGAGCTTGATGGTTTTGAAATGTTTAAAAAATTACAAAAAGAGAAGAAAACAATGACTATTCCATTGATTTTTCTTTCTGCAAAAGGCGAAAAAACAGATATTAGATTTGGAATGAATCTAGGAGCAGAAGATTATTTAACGAAGCCAATAAATGTGGATGATTTGGTGAATGCTGTTAAAAATAAAATTAAAAAAAAAATAATTATAGACCAAAAAATTATTGATCAAACGACAGTATTATCTAAGACTCTTGAACAACAGCAACATAAACTAGATATTTATTCTGATTTAATTTCAGAGGGATTAAAACCTTCACAAATAAATGTTTTGGAGCTATTAACTTGGACTCAAGAAGAACTAGAAAACAACAACAATTTCGAAGGAGCTAATAGTGAAATTAACAAAAAGTGGAGCAACTTAGGGTTCACAAGATATAATTCTATTAATACGAATACGATTGCAGAGCAGGTTATAGATGAAATAGATAAACCTTCTCATATCACAATTACAATAGATAATGAATTACCTACCCTTTTTGCCGATGAACATATGTTGGAAAAAGTATTTAAAATTCTAATACAGAATGCTGTGGATCATATTGATAAAAAAATTGGTTTAATTGCATTAGGATGTGAAACATCGGAAAAAGAGGATGTTTTTTCAATTAAATATGATTTTGCTAGAATGAATTCAATACACCAAGAAAAAACAGTTAAACCTTTTGAGGAAACTAAATCTACAGAGATTGGGTTAAACATTGTTAAAAAAATTATTTCTCACTATAAAGGAAAAATACATGTAAAAAGCACCCTTAATAAAGAAACAGTATTTTATTTCAATATTCCAAAAATAATTAATAATAATGGCTAAAATTTTAGTAGTTGAAGACTCGAGAGCTATAAGAGAAGAAATTTGTGAAATTCTTCAATTGGAAGGTTTTGAGGTGATTAGTGCTGAAAATGGAAGGTTAGGTTTTGAAATGGCTTTAAAAGAGAGTCCAGATCTTATTATTTCAGACATACTCATGCCCGAACTTAACGGTTTTGAAATGCTTAAAAAGCTTCAAAAAAATAAGAAGGAAATGAATATTCCATTGATTTTTATTTCTGCAAAAGGGGAGAAAAAAGATATTAGAACAGGAATGAATCTAGGAGCTGAAGATTATTTAACGAAACCCATAAATGTAAATGATTTGTTGAATGCTGTTGATAGTAAGATTAAGAAGAAATTAATTACCGATCAAAAAATTATTGATAAAACGAAAGCGTTCTCTACTATTATTCAAAACCAAGAAAATGAACTAGATAATTATTCTCATTTAATTTCACATGAATTAAAATCTTCACTAAGAAATGTTTCAGACTTATTAGCATGGACACAAGAGGGATTAGAAGAAACTAATAATTCTAAAGACTCTAACCTTAAGGTTCAACTGATGGAAGAAAAGATAGAAAAAATGGAGTTATTATTAGTAAAACTCGAACAGTATAGAAATATAACAGCTGTTTCTTTTAAAAATAATACTATTAATAGTAATGCTATTGCAGAACGGGTTATAGATGAAATACATAAACCTTTTCATATCACAATTAAAATAAAGAATGAACTACCAACCTTGTTTGCAGATGGAAAGATGCTGGGAAAAGTATTTGAAATTCTAATACAGAATGCTGTAGATCATATTGATAAAAAAAAGGGTCTAATTGAGTTAAGCTGTGAAACAACGGAAAAAGAGCATGTTTTTTCAATCAAAGATAATGGTATTGGAATAAATAAAAAATACCATAAAAGAATTTTCAAAATGTTTGAAGCAATTGAATCAACTAAATCGACAGGAATTGGATTGAGTATTGCTGAAAAAATTATTTCTCATTATAAAGGAAAAATACACGTGAAAAGTATCCCTAATAAAGAAACTACATTTTACTTCAACCTACCAAAAATAACTAATAATGGCTAAAATTT
The DNA here is from genome assembly GCA_047611925.1 of Polaribacter sp. GTDB lineage: Bacteria > Bacteroidota > Bacteroidia > Flavobacteriales > Flavobacteriaceae > Polaribacter. The sequence goes on along the minus strand of JBLFXB010000056.1, from coordinate 8,894 downwards.
TAGTAGTTGAAGACTCGATAGCTATACGAGAAGAAATTTGTGAAATTCTTCAATTTGAGAATTTTGAGGTGATTTGGGCAGAAAATGGTATCCAAGGATTAGAACAGGCAAAAAAGGAGTTGCCAAATTTGATCATTTCAGATATTTTAATGCCTAAATTAAATGGATATCAGTTGTTAGCCGAACTTCAAAAATCATCAACCACCGAATCAATTCCTTTTATTTTTCTTTCTGCAAAAGCTGAATTGCAAGATTTAAGGAAAGGCATGAATATGGGGGCAGATGATTATTTAATAAAACCGTTAATTACAGATGAGTTAATAAAAGTTGTAAAAAGTAAATTAAAAAAACAACAATTAATTCAAGATAATATAGATGAACTAGTAGAAGAAAATGAATACTCATTAAAAGAAGCTGGTAGAATGGCAAAAATAGGGTATTGGAGGTATGTTCAGAAAACAGATACAATCTTTTGGTCTGAGGCAGTTCATCAAATTTATGGGTCTGACCCCAAAGAAGGTGTGCCAGAACTTGATGTAATTCTTAATTGTTTTAATGAAGAATCAAGAAAACAACTTATCGAAGCAACATTAGCTCTTTCTACAAATGGAGTTCCTTATGATATTGAGTTACAGATGACCAATTTAAAAAACGAAGAGCGTTGGATACGAAACATAGGAGAATCTATATACAATGATAAAAATGAAATTGTTGGTAGAAGGGGAGTTTCGCAAGATATTACAGAGCAGAAACTAACTAGAAATAAGATTGAAAAAGCGGAAGAGATGTACCGTTTATTGGCTGATAATTCTAATGACTTGATTTGTTTACAAGAACTAGATAGTACTTTTCAATACATCAGTCCTTCAATAAAAAACCTATTAGGGTATGAACAATTAGAATTTTTGGGTAAAAATGCCTTCGATATTGTCCATGAAAATGATATTAAATTGTTAAAAGAGGCTATCAAGGGAAAAATATTTATTAGTACAGCTATGAATCCTTTTACTTTTAGAGCTCGCCATAAACAGGGGCATTTTATTTGGTTAGAATCTTTAACATCTCCTGTTTATAAAGATAAAGAAATTAGCTATTTCATTACATCTGCTCGGGATGTTTCGCAATGGGTGTTTGCAAAACAAGAAATTCATGAATATCAAACATCATTGCAGAGATTAACCACTGAAATCACCTTGATAGAAGAAAAACAAAAAAAAGAAATCGCTTCAAATATACACGATCATTTAAGCCAGTCTTTAGTTATTTCAAAAATGAGGATTAATGAGTTGAAAAAAAAACCACAATTAAAAATGATCGGTGAAGATTTAAAATTTATCGAAGCACATATTTCTGAAGCTTTAGAAAATAGCCGTAAAATAACCTATGAACTTTCACCACCGGTTTTATATCAATTAGGTATTATTGATGCATTAAACTGGTTGCTTGAAGATGTAGAGGCGACTCACAAGATTGAGTGTCGACTTAATAGCAACATAGCGCATGTTAAACTTAGTGATGGAAAAGCGATTTTGCTTTACAGAAGTATACAGGAGGTGATAACGAATGCTATAAAGTATGCAAATGCATCTTTAATAACGTTAGATTTTGATAAAAATAAACTAGGGATTGTTATTCTTATCACTGATAATGGTGTTGGATTTGATACTTCCGTATTGGATAACCATCATAGTCCTTCAGGTTCAGGTTTTGGTTTGTTTACAGTTAAAGAACGTGTTCAAAACATACAGGGAGAATTTACGATAGCATCAGAAATAAATAGAGGAACTACTATTAAAATTGTTATACCTTAAGCTACATGACTTATATAAACGAAATTAAAATAATATTAGCTGACGATCATAAATTACTTCGAGATGGTTTGAGAAATATTATAGAACAAAGGTCAAATATGCGTATAATTGGGGAGGCTTCTGACGGTAGAGAAGCTATAAAAATATGTTCAAAATTAGCACCAAATGTTCTTGTTATGGATATCGCAATGCCTGGTTTGAACGGCATAGAAGCAGCAACACAAATTCACAAAAGTAATCCAGATATAAAAATAATAGGTCTTTCTATGCATTCTAGTAAACAATTTATTCAAGGTATGTTTAATGCAGGTGCTTTAGGTTATTTACTAAAAGATGGAGATGCTGATGAATTGATTATAGCGATTACTACCGTAATGGAACATAAAAAATATCTCTCAAAAGACATCAATCAAGAGTTTCTTAGTTTACTGAAGAAGGGTGAAGCCTTGGAAAAAGCAATATTGAGTTCTAGAGAAAAGGAAGTCTTACAATTGATTTCGGAAGGTAATTCCTCTAAAAAAATAGGAGAGATATTGTTTTTAAGCCCAAAGACGATTGATGTCCATAGAAATAATATTATGAAAAAAATAGATTTATACACCATTCCCGAATTGACAAAATATGCCATTCAAAAAGGATTAACTACATTGGATATTTAATGATTTTTGCAACGTTGCTTTGTTTAATGAAAAGTAAAATGATACGCATTTTACTTATATAAATATCTGTAAAAATCACCTCCCTTAATTTTTACGCTATTTAAACTATCTAATATTGAAATCAATATTAGATAGTTTATTAATAGTAGAAGTTAACTTTTTTTTCGAAAGAACATGCTTAATGCAGCTAAAGAAGTTAGCGGCATAGAAGATATACACTTAACATCATGTTTAAAAGAAGCAATTTTTTTTGAATAATACGAACTTTGAATTAGTGATACTCGATTTAAATTTGCCACATGGAAATGGCATAGAATTATTAAAGTGGATTAAATAAAAAAAAGCAGAAACGAAAGTTTTTGTTTTTTCTGCAAGCATAGAGCTAAAACAGATTTGTTTAAAATATTGTGCATTTGCCTTTTTTGATAAAGCTAAAGACTTTGATGAATTAATTAAGGCTCTTAAAAACGCTTAACTAAAAAGCTGTTTTTCTTTAAACAAGACAATTTTAACGATTTTTAATTATTTTTAAAAAAAATTTGGTAATAAAAAAACGCTAACTATAGGGATAGTTAGCGTTTTACTGGGGATACATATATAATCTATATTATTAAAATTAGCTTGTTTTTAGATCATGAATCAAATCTCTTAGTTATAAACATTAATAAATGTTACACTTCAAATATATTTAACAATACTGAGCCTATCAATAGGGGATTTTCTTAATTTACAATCTGAGATTAGATTTTAACTAGTTTTATATTTAAAAAGCTAAACTATGGGGGTAGTTTAGCTTTTTTACATTATATATTTATAGGGGATACATATATAATTTATATTATCTTATTTTTATATCATGAATCAATTTTCTTAGTTACAAACATTAAATAAATGCTACGCTTCAAATATATCTAATAATACTAATGCTGTCAATAGGGATTTTTCTTAATTTACAATCTGAGATTAGATTTTAACTAGTTTTATATTTAAAAAGCTAAACTATGGGGGTAGTTTAGCTTTTTTACATTATATATTTATAGGGGATACATATATAATTTATATTGTTTATATTATCTTATTTTTATATCATGAATCAATTCTCTTAGTTACAAACATTAAATAAATGCTACGCTTCAAATATATCTAATAACACTATGGCTATCAATAGGTGGTTTTCTTAATTTTTATAATTAAGATGAATAGACATCAATTCTAGAGCATTTTGTATAAGGCAAACCTTTACAACTAAAAATAACCTTCTTTAATAGCCGCTTTCTTAGTTTATACAGAGTACAAATCCACGATATTGGGTATGTAAATTTGCATGTAATCTTCTATACCTTGATTTTCATAAGTATTCTTTAAAAGAAGCTTTTAATCTAGCTAAAATCTCAGGAAAAGACAGTTCGAACTAAAAAGATAGGGGTACATTTCGTTTATGTATAATTATTTTCAGTAATTATCCGTTTTGAATTTGTTATTTGAATGTGATTTTAATTATTAAGGCGTCCCGATAACATCTTTATAAATTCAAGAGAAAAATTATATACATCACCTGGCCAACGTGCAGATAAATAATTTCTGTCTTTAATGGTAAAACCTCTCGCTAAATGTTTTTTAGTATCTCTAAATAAAGGTTTTGGACCTTTAATGAAATTTCTCTTATCCGATAATACAGCCATTGTTTCATCTTCTACAGTAATTTTAGGATATGTTAGATAATACTCTTTCAACCATATTCTGGTAAGGTTATATGCCAATAATTCCTGAGATTTTAGTAATGAGGTTGTTTTGTAGTTATGGAGAACTGATTTTTTTGTATCAGGGTCAATACTGCGAGAAACTAAAACCACACCATGGCAAATGGCAGCTACGGGTTTTTGTGCTGAAAAAAAAGCGACAACAAGTTGTTGTAATACTTTTGATTCCAAATACTCTTTTACACCCTTATCGTGTCCTCCTGGTAATAATAGTGCATCAAAATCACTTTCTTTCAACGCTGCATATTTGAACGGGTTACAAAACGAGTTGCTTTTCTCCATTTCATAATAGGCATTAACGGCGTCTTTTCTTGCTTTTAATAGTTGTTTAAATACACCCAGCCCATCTCCATTAAGCATTTTTCTATCTCCATTTGCTTTTTCCCCATCGGGTGTTGCAAAGACTATTTTAAAATTATTCTGAGTTAAAAGCTTCCAAGGAATAGCTACTTCTGTTGGGTCAAAACCATAAGAAGGCAAAGGGATTAATATTTTTTGAATTACATTCATTTCTTTTCTGTTTCTTTTTTTACAAAACATCTTACATAAATCAGCACTAAAACAGGAACTATAACCAATCCACTAACAAAATTTAATAATGAAGTCCAATCGGTCAATTCGTTTCCGCCTTTTGAAATCAGTACTAATTCGCCTAAAGGACCTTTTGAAAATACCGTGTTGTAAATAAAATTCCAGCCCAAATGAAGTCCGAAAGGTAACATCATAGATTTGGTTTTTGAAAAAGCCCAAGCCCAAGCGTAACCCATTAATCCAGTTCCGATGAAAACTAAAATCATTGCCATTAAATTTCCTAAAACTCCATAAGAGAACCAATGATAAATTCCGAATGCGATTGCCGAAATCAAGATGCTTTTTCGTGAGCCAATTTTCTCGATTAGGATATATAACAAAGCTCCTCGAAAAATCAGTTCCTCCGTCAATACAGATTTAAAATCCCACCAAAATGATTTTAATGCAATTCCGCTCGTAAGATTTTCATTCAAAATCCAAGTCGATGATTTTAAATATGACTCTAAATATTGAACAAGAACACAAAGCATCGCTGTTATTAAAAATCCGGTTGAGAATTGTTTTAACCTTTTCGTCTTTGGAAGAAGTCTTAATGCTAAAATATTTTTCTTTTCAATCAGGTATAAAAGTAACCACGAAATGGCAATTGCAATTAAGATTCCTATCATTTACTTGGTTTTAAATTATGCCAAACGTCTCGGCTATGGTTAGTACAGGAATTCAGAAAACTGAACTTTCGAGCTTGCACTTAGCTAAAACTTTTTATTTTGTTTTATCTTTTCATTTTAAAGCCAAATCAAAAGATTTTGCAGACTTGGTTTAAAACTCCTGTCTTTGGGTTAAGCATCAAAACCCCTATTAACTATAGCCATTTTGGTGTGTAGTTATTCCTAGTAAAGTTCAGTTTCTTCATCATTTTTAATTATTTGGTCTATTTCTTCATAGGACTTGTCAAGTTTTCCACTGTCAACCAATGATTTGGCTAAAGTAGGAACAATTCGTTTAGATTTAGTATCAATATTCGCCCATAATTTAGAACGAATTATACATTTAGCACAATGCATAAACACTTCTTTTACATTGATAATCAGAGCAAATTTAGGAAGTTTTCCTTTATGATTTAATAACTCCAATACATTATTGTCAGTTACAATTTGTGCTTCTCCACTTACTCGTAAAGTTTCTTTTATTCCTGGTATTAGAAAAATCAAACCAACATTTGGATTCTGCAAGACATTCATAAATGTATCTGCTCTCCGATTTCCTAATCTGTCGGGAATCGCAATAGTATTTTTATCTAATACTTTTACAAATCCAGAAGGGTCTCCTTTTGGGGAAATATCAAAATTTCCTTTTAAGTCAGATGATGCTATTAATATGAATGGAGATTGATTAATGAATATTCTAGAATTTTCATCAATGTGATCAATGGTTTTTCGAGTTGCTAATTCACTTGTTTCACCCATTATTTCACGAAGTTCTTTTTCGGAAGTTATTATTTCTTTAAATGTCGATTTCATAATGTTCCGTTTTATTTAATTATACGTGTTTGTGTATGGTTAGTTATGTTGTCTAGTAACTAAATTAGTAAAAGAAAAACGAACGAGAAGAAAATCCGCGAGGATTTTCGAAAGCAGGTTAGAACTAGCAATAAATTTTGTAAGGTGTTTGCAAATCGGTGCCTTTTTAACCATTCCATTTGGATCTATTCTTCTTTTTCGTCTAACATCTCCAAATAGATATCCTCTACATGTTCTCGAGCCCAAGCCGTTCTTCTTAAAAAACCTAGACTTGATTTCATAGAAGGGTTATTTATAAAACAGCGAATATTGACACGATCTCCCAGATACTCCCAACCATAATGCGCAACTAGACGTTCTAAAACTTGCACCAGTTTCACTCCGTGAAACGGATTGTTTAGTTGTTCTTCGGTAGCTTGTCGTTTTTTCTGTTTAGTAGGTTTCTCTTCATTCGTCTGGGGATTGAACGCTGTACTCGAAAGTTCACCTGATTGCTTCTGTTTATCAATCGACTCGTTTTTGTAATTGTTTTTTATGTCCATTGTTTATCTGGTTTGCTGCGGTTAAAAGTGCGATACATTTTCCGTCATTTCGGAAAGATACTTAATTGGCGTGAATTTCCGTTTTGAAATTCCGCAAGCAATAAATTAGATACTGTGTTGGTTGTTTTCTTTAATTTGACTTTAAATTCCAAAAACTTATTTTTCTTCTTGTTGTAAACCCTAACTTTTCATAAAGTTTAATTGCTCCAATATTTGATTCAGCAACGTGTAAGTAAGGGATTTTGTTCTCATTGAAAACTTGATCAGTAGCGTACTTTATCAATTGTTTAGCATAGCCATTTCCAGTATGTTCTGGGTGAGTTACCACAGCACTTATTTCTGTGAATTCATTCATTTTCATTCTTTCTCCGGTAACTGCTAACAGTTTATTGTCTTTATATATTCCAAAGTACTTTCCTAAATCGACTGTTCTGTTTTTGAAATACCCTGGTTGTACCAAATTAACCAAATTGAGTAAATCATATTTTTGATCTTTAGATTCTAATTGAATGACTTGTTCATGTGACTCAATATTAATTTTTTTTTCCAAAAGCATTTGATTACAAACTAATTCTTTTTTTATAATCATTGAACTACTGAGTAAAGGTTTTCTTCCAACTACATAAAAATCGTTAGTTAGAGTTGAGTATTCGTCTATACCTTTTGTAGATTTATCAATATTAATAACCCCACCGAAAGGGCAGTATTCAGGATTATAAAATTTTGTCGCTTCATATTCTATAGAAATATTCTTATGTATTTCATTCAAAGAGTTCCAAACAGGATTATCTAGTTTATGTTCTTTTATCATCTTTTTTTTATTTCGTTTTTAAATGACTGCCAACGTGTTTGTCTACGGTTTTTTTCGCATTGTTTAAGCAACTAATTTACTGAATTAAACCGTACAGAGAAAGTCCGTTTGGACTTTCGTAAATAAGCTAAAAGCCAGCAATTAGTTTTACACGCTGTGGGGCTTCGTACTTTTTTTATTTAGAATCAAAATTAGGTATTTTTCCTAATTGCCACATTAAAATTCCTGCAGTAAGAAACATCCATATAGCATAAGTTCCTATTGGAATACCCATTTCTATATTATTTAATATAGACGTTGCAATTACAAGTGCTAAGGTTCCGTTTTGTATGCCGCTCTCAATTGTGATGGAAATAGTATTTTTTAAACTTAATTTAAATAACCTAGCTGTAAGATATCCTACTCCCATAGTGGCGATATTAAGTGCTAATGTAACTAATCCAGCTTCTTTCATTCCATCTATTAGTTTATCAGCATTGGCAGCTAATACTGCGATAAAAACGAGTATAAAAATTATTGTCGAGGCAGTACGCATTGGTTTTTCCATTCGTTTTGCAAAATTGGTTTTGTGTTTACGAATGAGCATTCCTATCGAAATTGGAATAACTGTGATTACCATTATTTGTAATATAGTATCTATTATGGGTAATTTAATTGTAACATCTGTGTTACTACCAAAATACTCTAATGCATAAGATAGAATAAATGGAATTGTCAAAATACTTAGAATGCTAGCAACAGCAGTTAATGTAACCGACAATGCAATATTTCCTTTACAAACTTGAGTTATCAAATTACTTGTTGGTCCACCAGGACAACTTGCTAAAATCATTAATCCAACTGCCATTACAGGATTTAGATTAAAAACGATAGCTAGTGAAAATCCAATAATAGGCAAAAATATAAGTTGATTGGTAAGACCAATTAAAATGGCTCTGGGATATTTTATTATTCTAGTAAAATCAGTAATAATTAAAGTCATTCCCATTCCTAGCATAATTATGGCAAGAGATAATGGTAAGAACACTTTACTTATAAGTTCAACTGCAGTCATAATATAATTGATTATTTAAAGTTCCGTGTTACCATATTAAGCACAACGTGTTTGTATCAGATTTTTTGAGTTGATTAAGCAACTAATTTAGTAAATAAATCACAGATAAAAAGTCCGTTGGTGCCTGAGCCCAGTTGAAGGTCGGTTTTTGTAAGTAGGCAAGAACCAAAGCAATTAATTATACATCGTTGTTCGCCTTTCGTTAT
>JBLFXB010000055.1:0-14449 GCA_047611925.1 Polaribacter sp. | reverse complement strand
GTTGCTTGGTCTTTTAAAGAATAGGAATAGTCTAGAGGTTTATCAGAGAAACCAAACCCTAAATGATCGTGTAAAATAACGCGATATCGCTTAGATAACTCTGGCAATACTTTGTAATAATCAAAGGTAGAAGTTGGATATCCATGTAAAATAACTAAAGTTTCTTTTGTATTCTCGATTGCGTTCGAACTGATATTTGTTTTAGTATCAATAACAAAAAGAGAATGCTGATTCACCTTTATAAAGCTGCCTTTATTTTTCCAATCTAATGCTGTCATAATTCAGTGAAAATTATGTTTACAATGTAGTGAATTTTATGTAGTTTTGAAATCATTCTGTCATTTCGAAATGAGTTTGAAAAACGATTGAGAAATCTGCCAATAGTTAAGAGATTTCTCGTTATACTCGAAATGACAATATGTTCCATCGTAAAATCACTCGAAGTAACAGCGTATTTCATAGACGTTATATTGCCATTCTTGCTTTAGAAAATAAAATAGATAGGTATCTTTTAATAAATTATACTCATAGCTGATTTTTTTATATTTTAGCACACTAAACCAATAGTGAGGTGTATTAATGTGATGAAATTTATGATAAAACGATTACTTTTTTACTTCAAGTATAAGCCTGATATTCTTCTACCTCTTTTTGCTTTTTTTTTGACACTATCTCTACATTTAGCTAAAGGTATAATAATTTTATATCTTATATTATGGGTATATAATAAGCAATATAAGGAGCTCATTAAACTTAAATATAATTGGTTTGTTTTATCATCTATAGCTTATTTTGGTGTTTTTGCATTAAGTGGATTATATTCTGAAAACTTGGTGTTTTGGATGCAAGATTTAGAGGGTAAAATTCCATTGCTAATAGTGCCAATTATATTATCAACAAAATCAATTTCTAAACAAGTTGTAAGAGCAACAATATGGGGATTGGCTATTGGGTGTTTTGTACTTATATTATATGGATATTATAAACAACCTACAGACTTTATCTCTTTAAGAGATATTATCAATAAATACACACCTATCAACGTAATATATTACAGTTTGTACATTTCTACTGTTTTCTTTTTTTTATTATATGACCTATTATCATTGAAGGATAGGAGGTATAAAGGATTGTATATTATATCTATCTTTTTTGCACATTACATATTATATGGCTGTGCGTCAAGAATGGCAATTTTAACTACATTTATTGTAGCTATTGGAACTGTATTCGTCTGGAAAATCATTTTTGAACGCAAGGTGCTTCAAGGAGTTGGCTTGATATTTTTAATTATTTTAATTAATGGTATTAGCCTGCTTTTGAGTAATAGTTCTTCAGCTAGGTTCGAAACTTTGGTGTCAGAAAAAGGAGACAATAGAGTCGAAATATGGAAAGCATCTTGGCTTACTATTAAGAAATCCCCTATAATAGGATATGGTTCAGGAGATAGAAAATCTGCTCTTGCACCTTCATACATTGAAATAGGTTATCCTTTAGGTGTAGCAAAAAGCGTAAATTGTCACAACCAATACTTAGAGTCTTGGTTAGGTGCTGGAATTTTGGGTTTATTAATTATTTTAATTTGGTTGTTCGCTACTTTTTATAATGCTTGGAATAAACAGAATTACTTGTTTTGTGTTTTTATAGTAATTATTGCTATGAATATCTTGACAGAAAGTATTTTTGAACGACAACATGGAACATACTTTATAGCGTTTTTTGGTAGTTTATTATTTGGGTTAAGTCAAAGAGAAAAATGTTTTAAAGAAAATTCTAAATAAAAATTTCAGTATGTTTTAATTTTTAATGATTTTTAGAATTTATAATTATAACTTATTTTAAAAAAAGCTTGCAGTGATGTTATTAAAAAATGAGTAATTTTGATTTAATATCATAATCATTTCCCTTTTGAATTTCATAGACGTCATATTGCCCATTCCAATTCAGAAAACCTTTACCTATTCGGTAACAGAATCTGAAGCTGACTTTTTACAAAAAGGAATGCGAGTAGCTGTGTCTTTTGGAAAAACAAAGATGTATACAGCGTTGGTTTTGAACATTCATCAGAATCCACCTGAGTTGTATGAAGCAAAAGAAATTCACCAAATACTTGATGAAAAACCAATAGTTACTGAAGTTCAGTTGCAAAATTGGCAATGGATTTCGAGTTATTATATGTGTTCTTTAGGTGATGTGTATCGTGCTGCGCTGCCTTCAGCTTTTTTATTAGAAAGTGAAACGGTTGTGTTAAAAAATGAAGATTTTGTAGATGAAGAGAGTTTAGGAGATGAGGAATTTTTGATTTTTGAAGCCTTACAGCATCAATCTCAATTAACCATTCACCAAGTTTCAGATATTTTAGGGAAGAAAAAAGTTTTACCAACCATAAAAAGGTTGATAGAAAAGAATGTGGTTTTTGTACAAGAAGAAATTTATGAACAATACAAACCAAAAATGGTAAAGTATGTTCGGTTAAACACATTGCATACTTCAGATACAGATTTGCAAAGCTTGTTAGAGCAATTGAGTAGAGCTAAAAAACAGCGAGAAGCGGTATTGGGTTATTTTCAATTAGCAGCAAGTAAAAAACCGATAAAAGCCAAAGATTTAGAAGCTAAAATGGGAGTTTCATCAGCGGTACTTAAAGCCTTGGCAGATAAAGCTATTTTTGAATTTTATGAGATACAAACAGATCGGATTAATTATAATGGCGAAACCAATGTATTAAAAGATCTTAATGAGTTTCAAGAAACAGCTTTGACAGAAATAAAAGCTTCTTTTGAAGAAAAAGAAGTTGTTTTGTTACATGGAATTACAAGTTCTGGTAAAACAGAAGTGTATACCAAACTGATTGAAGCCAATTTAAAATCAGGAAAACAAATTTTATTCTTACTTCCAGAAATCGCATTGACAACGCAAATTATATCCCGTTTAGAAAATTATTTCGGAAATCAGATTTCTGTATTTCATTCAAAATACTCAATGAATGAGCGCGTAGAAGTGTGGAATAATGTGTTAAATAATAAACCGAAAGCACAAATTATACTTGGAGCAAGGTCTTCAATATTCTTGCCGTTTTCTAATCTAGGATTGATTATTGTTGATGAAGAACACGAAACTTCATACAAGCAATTTGAACCTTCACCACGATATCATGCTCGTGATACTGCGGTTGTATTAGCACATCAGCACAAAGCAAAAATTTTATTAGGTTCTGCAACGCCCTCTTTAGAAAGCTATTTCAATACACAAAATGGTAAATACGGTTTGGTGGAATTGAACAGGCGATTTGGGAATGTACAGTTGCCAAAAATTGAACTGATAGACATCAAGGAAAAACAGCGAAAAAAGAAAATGACGGGTCATTTTTCTGACCGTTTGTTAGAAATGATAGTAGAAGCGTTAAAAAACAAAGAGCAAGTTATTTTATTTCAGAATAGACGTGGATTTTCGCCAGTTGTAGAATGTACAACATGTGGTGTTGCTCCACAATGTCCGAATTGTGATGTGAGTTTAACCTTTCATAAATATAGAAGCGAGCTAAAATGTCATTACTGTAATTACCAACGCGCAATGCCAAATAGTTGTGCTGCTTGTGGTAGCAATACATTAGATACAAAGGGTTTTGGAACTGAGCAAATAGAATTGGAGTTGAAAAAGCTATTTCCGGAGCATGTTATTGGCAGAATGGATTTAGATACAACACGTGGTAAACATGGATATCAAAAAATAATCGGTGCTTTTGAAGACCGAGAAATAGATGTGTTGGTTGGAACACAAATGTTGTCTAAAGGATTGGATTTTGATAATGTTTCTTTGGTTGGAATTTTAAATGCCGACACCATGTTGAATTTTCCTGATTTTAGAGCGCACGAACGTAGTTATGATATGATGGTGCAAGTTTCTGGTAGAGCTGGTAGAGCAAAGCAAGGGAATGTAGCTGTGCAAACATTTAACCCGTTTCATCAAATATTGCAACAAGTTTCTACCACTAGTTATGCAGAAATGTATAAGGAACAATTGCAAGAACGTTGGCAATATCAGTATCCTCCGTATTATAGATTGATAAAAATTACTTTAAAACACAAAGATTTTATCAAGGTAGAAAGCGGAGTTAATTGGCTAGCAAAAGCCTTGCAAAATGTATTTAAAGAAAACGTGTTAGGACCAACTGCTCCTGTGGTTTCGAGAGTGCGTAATCAATACATTAAAAATATTACCATTAAGATTCCGCCAAAACAAAACTTGGCTGAAACTAAAAAACAACTTCTTAGAATTAAAGATACATTTCAATCGGTTAAAGACTTTAGGCCGATTCGTTTTATTACAGATGTAGATAGTCAGTAATCAATGTTCAGTTAGTAATTATCGGTTATCAATTAACAGTTAGCAATTATAGTGTCAGTTTAATAATTCCCACTTTGCTGTTACAATAAAGCTCTTCAAACGTCTATATTTTAGCTTTTATTCATTTTTTTTACTATTAAAAGCAACCTTTTTAAAACATTTGTAGTCTATATATTTGTAGGACGTTTAAAACCCATCAATCCGGATTGAAAATTATACCATTGCATACCCAAACGAATCAGCTAATAGCTGATGCGATACAACAAAAGAGAGAAGCACAACAAGAGTTGTTTGCGCTATATTCGCCTAAGATGTTAGGTGTGTGTAGACAATATGTAAAAGATCTACATCATGCAGAAGACTTACTATTGTCTGGGTTTTTAAAAGTTTTTACACACCTTCCTCAATTTAAAAATGAAGGAAGTTTTGAAGGATGGATTCGTAGAATTATGGTAAATACGTGTATCTCGTATTTACGTAAAAAGAATCCGATTCAGTTAACAGATGAGGATTTTGTGTTTAATGAGCAGGCAACAAAAAATTTAGAGTCAACTGAATTAGAAGATATACAAAAAATGATAGATGGTTTGCCAGTTGGTTATAAAATGGTATTCAATTTATATGCAGTAGAAGGGTACAAGCATGCAGAGATTGCAGAGGAATTAGGGATTACAGTTAGTACCTCTAAGTCGCAATTATTTAAAGCAAGAAAATGGTTGCAATCTCAGTATTTATTAATTAATAAAATAGCAAATGGAGACAGATAACATTGATAAAATTGTCAGAGATTCATTGCAATCAAGAACAATACAGCCATCAAGCTCTGCTTGGGAGCGTTTAAGTGATCAGTTAGATGCAGTAGAAGCACCAGCTCGAATTAATTGGTTTAGATACGTTGGATATGCAGCAAGTGTACTACTATTAATTTCAGCTGCTTTTTTTATAAATACGGAGGGTACTATTGATCCGATTCAAAAGAATGACATTGTAATTGCTCCGGTAATTGATACAACAGATTTTGTAATACCAAGTATTGATACTGCTGTTCCTTTAGAAACAGTGATTGTAAAAGTAGAAATTCCGGCAGAAGAGAAGAAGTCTGTCATTTTTAAAAGAGGAACGATTGAGGAACTTCAAAAGAAGATTTCAACAGATTTAAAAGTGCCGAATGTTGTTAAAGAGAATTCTATAATTGTAATTGCAGAAAATACATCGTCTAAAAAGAAAGCAACGAAAACAATAAGCAATAGAATTAAAATTGATAGCGATGCGTTGTTATTGACGGTTACAGATTCCTATAAGAAAGTTGAGAAATCAACAGATATTATAATTCCAGATGCTTCAAAGGAATTATTAAATCAAAGTAGAATAAAAATAAATAGTGACGCTTTATTATATGCAGTTTCTAATCCGAATAAAGACATTAATGAGTACTACAAAAAGTACAATATTGATAGAGATGAGGTGTTGGAAAACATTCAAAAAGAATTGAATAAAGTGAATTTAAAAGTGAACGCTTCTATCTTGTTAACAGCAGTAGAAAAAACAATAGATGAAGAAACTTTTAAAAAGAGTTTAATGCAGGTGGTTAAAGGCAAAATTACCGGTTTAGCAAGTGCATTTTCTAATAGAAATAATTAAAGCAGGAAGAATTCCAAACAAATAACGTATAATTTTAAAACATAAAAAATGAAAAGAATACTACTAATACTAGTGTTGTTGTATACAACTATTGCCTTCTCTCAAGAGAAAAATTTTGAAGATGAAGTGCAAAAAATATCTACAAGAATTGAACTCATTACAAAAACAGAAAAAACCGCTTTAAAAGAAAAAGTAGCGCTAATTAATAAGCAATTAGAAAAAGAGGAAATCACTTCTGAACAGGCACAGAAATTAAAAAAGGAAGCTGCTGTTTTTCATGCAGGAGTAATTGCAGAAAAGGTTGCTGTAGAAGAAGGAAAATTGCAATTGTTAGTGCAAGATAAAGCCAATGGAAAACTTAAAAGCAAGCCGAAGAAAGAAACAGATTTTGATGACGATGATTCTTTTAGAATTGGTCGTAGAACATTTAGGTTTAAAGTTGATGCTATTGATGGTTATGACTCTAGAAGAGATAGTAGATGGGAGAGTAGGAAATCTAAATGGGAGGATAAAGGAAAAAGAAATAGAAGTACAACCACACAATTTGTATTTGCATTGGGTGTAAATAATGTATTGGTAGATCACAAAGCGTCTTCATTAGAAAACTCAAACTATCAATTTTGGCAATCTCATTTTTATGAATTGGGTTGGACGTGGAAGACAAGAATGCATAGAGAAGCGTCTAAGCTGTATTTTAAATATGGGGTTTCATTCTTATGGAATAATTTAAGAGCAGAGAACAATATGTATCATGTTGTAAATGGAAATCAAACAGATCTGGTTGTGCATCCAGAAAAACTTTCAGAAAACAGATTGCGTCATGTGCAAATGAATTTTCCAATTCATTTTGAATGGGATTTCTCTAGAAACGGTGAGTATTCTGATGGACATAAAAGAGACAGAACAAATCGGTCAGTTCGTTTAGGGATTGGAGCATTTGTTGGTTTCAAATTAGGAACTAGACAACATATAGAATACACAGATAATACTGGTGTAAAAGTGGAGGAGTTGCAGAAAGATAACTTTAATATGAACATCTTAAACTATGGTTTAAGTACATATGTAGCCTATCGAAACACAGGTTTTTATGTAAAGTATGATATGAATTCGTTATTTAAAAATACCGAAGTTAGAAACCTTTCTTTAGGGATACGGTTTGATTTTAATTAACACCATTATTTTTTAAATAAACAAAACAAAGCGATGTGTTTTTACACGTCGCTTTGTTGTTTTTCTTCCCATTCTTTTCGCATGTCAGAAGAAGATATCCCTGTTCCATCATGTCTCCAACCTGGAGGTTTTAATAGGTATTTAACTCTATTCATAAGCGTTGTTTTGCTTGTAAATACATCTTTCAACATGTAAGACCATTCTAAGAATGCTATTTTAACCGGATTAAACGTGTTGATGTTCTTTACCAATCCGTAGATAGGTTTTTCTACCTCTGGCTCAAAAGTTCCAAATAGTTTATCCCATATAATAAAGACACCTGCATGGTTTCTGTCTAAGTACTGTGGATTTGTTGCGTGGTGCACTCTATGGTGACTAGGTGTGTTAAAAACAGCTTCAAACCATTTTGGTAATTTATCAATCATTTCTGTATGAATCCAATATTGATAAATTAAACTAATAGACATTTGTACTAAAATCATGATAGGGTGAAACCCTATTAAAACTAAAGGGATCCAAAAGATAAAAGTATAAAACCCTCCAGACCATGTTTGTCTTAGCGCTGTGCTTAAATTATATTTCTGAGAAGAATGATGCACAACGTGGCTTGCCCAAAATAATCTACTTGTGTGTGCAATTCTATGATTCCAATAATACACTAAATCGTCTGCAAATAAAACCAAAACGAAAGCCCACCACGTAAAAGGGATTTCGAAAGCATGAAATGTATAGTAAATAAAATAGAAAAAAGCTAATGTTATTGTTTTTGTAAATAATCCAATAGCTACATTTCCTAATCCCATGGTAATAGAGGTTGCAGCATCTTTATATTCGTAGTCTTCCATTTTAACTTTTACGGTTAAAAGAACCTCTATAAGTACTGTTGCTGCAAAAAACGGAATGGCATAATGAATAAGGTTTGGGAGATCAGGTATTTGCATAGAATTATAATGTATTTTTGTACTTGCAAACATAATTAAAAAAAGAGTGAATTTTCTTTCTGTTTATACGTTATTTTCTATTAAAAAGTTTGTATATTTGCAGCCTTAAAAATAATTTTAAACAATTAAATATGAATCATTACGAAACTGTTTTCATTTTGAATCCCGTTTTATCTGATACGCAGATAAAGGAAACAGTACAAAAGTTTAACGACTATTTGGTTTCTAGAGGTGCCGAAATGATTTCAAAAGAAGATTGGGGCTTGAAAAAACTAGCTTACCCAATTCAAAAGAAAAAAAGTGGATTTTACCACATGTTTGAGTTCAATATCGCTGGAGAAGAGATTTCTTCATTCGAACTTGAGTTTAGAAGAGATGATAGCGTTATGCGTTATTTAACTGTTAAATTAGACAAACACGCTGCAGCTTGGGCTGAAAAGAGAAGAGCACGTGTAACATCTACTAAAAAATAAGAAGATATGTCATCTATAGAACAACAAGCAAAAGGTAATAAGCAGGGAGAAGTAAGATACTTAACTCCGCTTGACATTGAAACTAAAAAAGAAGCAAAATACTGTCGTTTTAAGAAAAACGGTATGAAGTATATCGATTATAAAGATGCTGACTTCTTAATGTATTTAGTAAACGAACAAGGTAAAATTTTACCTAGACGTTTAACAGGAACATCATTAAAATACCAACGTAAAGTTGCACAAGCTATCAAACGTTCTCGTCATTTAGCTTTGATGCCTTATGTTGGAGATATGTTAAAATAATAAAAGAAGAAGCATTATGGAATTAATATTAAGACAAGACGTAGAAAACGTAGGTTTCAAAGATGATGTTGTAACTGTAAAGAATGGTTTCGGAAGAAACTTTTTAATCCCACAAGGGGTTGCAGTATTAGCAACTTCTTCTGCTAAAAAAGTATTAGCTGAAAACTTAAAGCAGCGTGCTTATAAAGAAGCTAAGATCATTGAAGAAGCTACTAAAATAGCAGACACAGTGAAAGCATTAGAAATTAAAATTACATCTAAAGTTGGTGCGGGAGACAAATTATTTGGATCTGTAAACAATGCTGATGTAGCTGCTGCTATCGCAAAAACAGGAACTGAAATAGATAGAAAATTTATCAAGGTTGTTGGTGGTGCAGTAAAAAGGTTAGGTAAATATAATGCAGCTGTAAGATTACACAGAGCAGTTGTAGCTGATATTACTTTTGAAGTGATTGCTGAATAAGTAATTGTTAATAATATCTTAATAAAGAGTTTACTAGTTTCTAGTAAACTCTTTTTTTTTATAATAGATTTACATAAATTAAATTTTAAAAAAATGAAAAAAACCTTACTCATTATTGCGCTAATACTATCTGCTAGTATTTCTGCACAGGTTACAACTTCTAAGATAAAGGGGTTAGTAACAGATACTACTGGTGAGACAATGATTGGCGCTAACATCGTCGCATTGCACACACCAACTGGAACTGTTTCTGGGACAATTGCTCAAGATAACGGAAGATATACGTTATCTAACTTAAGAGTTGGAGGACCATATACAGTTACAATTAGTTTTGTTGGATACACTTCTAAAAAAGTAACCAATGTGTTTTTAACTTTAGGTAAGACAACAAATATAGATGCTGTTCTTTCAGAAGACGCAAATACGTTAGAAGAAGTTGTAATTACGACTTCAAAGAGTACCGTGTTTAATAATGATAGAACAGGAGCTCAGACGAGTATTGGTTCTAGAGAACTTAAAAACTTACCAACAATTTCTAGATCTGCTTCAGATTTCACCCGTTTAGACCCCTCTGCTTCAGGAGGTTCTTTTGGAGGTAGAAATGATCAGTTTAATAACTTTACGTTAGATGGATCTATTTTTAACAATCCATTTGGATTGGACGCAGCAACGCCAGGTGGACAAACTGCATCTCAACCAGTTTCTTTAGATGCTATTGAACAAATATCTGTTTCTACTGCACCATACGATGTTACTTTATCTGGATTTACAGGAGCTTCTGTAAATGCGGTTACTAAAAGTGGAACGAATGAAGTGAAGGGAACTGTTTATGGGTTTTTTAGAAACGAAAGCTTAACAGGAAGTAAAATTCTTGGAGAAGATATTTTTGTTCCTAAATTAACACAATCTCAATATGGATTTAGTGTTGGAGCGCCTATCATTAAAAATAAATTATTTGTTTTTGCAAATTTCGAAAGTGATGAAAGATCAGATTTAGGGCAATCTTGGTTGCCAAATACAGGCTCTGGAGCGATTAACGAATCAAGAGTTTTAAAATCTGATTTGGATGAAGTTAAATCAGCATTGTCTGGAATAGGATATGATACAGGTGCTTATGAAGGGTTTACTCATGACTCAAACAGTACAAAAGGATTGATTAAGTTTGATTTGAACATCAATGAGAATCACCGTTTAGCATTTGTTTACAATTTCTTAAAAGCATCAAGAGATGTGCCTGCACATCCAACAGCGTTAGGGTTTAGAGGGCCAAGCTCTCAGATTTTACAGTTCGAAAATTCAGGGTACCAAATTAACAACAATTTAGATTCTTTTTTAATCGAATTAAATTCATCATTCTCTGATAATACCACAAATAAATTCCAAGCTGGATATACACATTTTGATGATTTTAGAAATTCTAAGTCGGCACCAATGCCAGCATTTAGAATTCAAGATGGAAGTGGAAGTAATTATATAGTTGCTGGTCATGAACCATTTTCAATTAATAATAGATTAGATCAAAAAGTTTTTCAAATCACTAATAATTTGAATATCAACAAAGGAAATCACAATTATACAGTTGGATTTTCTTTTGAGAAATTTGAATTTGATAACTCTTTTAATTTAGGAGCTTATGGTTTTGGAGATGCAAGAGGATATGTAGGTGCATTTTTTGGAGATTTTGCTGATATGAATGCATTCAGAGCTGGTATTTCTAACGGATTATTAGCAGATGCCATGGCAAATGCACAAAGTGTTTTTGATGATAAAAGCGCGAATGATAGCTGGGCATTAGCAGAAACTAATGTAGGACAATTTTCAGTATATGCTCAAGATGAGTGGACAGTAAATGATGATTTTAAAATCTCTTATGGTATTCGTTTTGACAAACCGTTGTTCTTTGACTCAGCTGAAAAAGCTCAGGATGTTATTGATTTTCCTGGAAATTTTTATGACCCTTCAGTTGAATATACAGATCCTGCTACAGGAAAAACAGTGCTTTTTGACTCAACGAAAATGCCAAATAACGATTTCTTAATTTCTCCAAGAGTTGGGTTCAACTGGGATGTTAAAGGAAACAATACGTTGCAAGTACGTGGAGGAACAGGATTGTTTACAGGACGTTTTCCTTTTGTATGGTTAGGAAACCAGATAGGGAATCCTAATGTATGGTTTTATCAAGTTGTAGATCCAAACTTTAAGTTTCCACAAG
Source organism: Polaribacter sp. (assembly GCA_047611925.1). Lineage (GTDB taxonomy): Bacteria > Bacteroidota > Bacteroidia > Flavobacteriales > Flavobacteriaceae > Polaribacter. The sequence continues at coordinate 2,899 of JBLFXB010000055.1, read as the reverse complement.
TATGGAGAACAAGTTTAGGAGCAGATGTAAGATTAAAAGATGGAACTGTATTAACTACTGATATATCGTATACAAAAGATATTAATGGAGCACATGTACAAAACTGGGGGTTAAAAAAACCAACAGGAACTTTACAAGGTGTAGATAATAGACCAACTTATGCAGCTGGTGATAAAGGAAATAATGGGTATGTATTTACAAATTCAAATAAAGGAAGATCTTTAAATGCGTCATTTAAGGCTCAGAAAACTTTTGATAGTGGATTATTCTTAATGGGAGCGTATAACTTTCTAAATTCAAAAGATGTAAACTCTATTGAAGCTGAAATTACTGGAGATGCTTTTGCTTTTAATCCTGTATTAGGTAATGCAAATACTGATGTATTGGCATCTTCTAAATATGGAGATACACATCGTTTTATTGGGGTAGCATCTAAATCTTGGTCTTATGGAACAAATGATAAATGGAGCACTACTGTTTCTTCTTTTTATGAATTAGCAAAAGGTGGACGTTTTAATTATACGTATGCAGGAGATATTAATAATGATGGTTCTAATCTAAATGATTTAATTTATATCCCTACTGCTAGTGAACTTGGACAAATGCAATTTAGTGGAAATGGTCAAGGAGCTGCTTTTGAGAAATTTATTCAACAAGATGAATATTTAAGCGGAAGAAGAGGGCAATATGCAGAACGTTATGGAGCTTTAGCGCCTTGGAGAGGAAAAATGGATGTAAAATTTATTCAAAATTTAAAATTAGCAAATAAAAACTCTATTGAATTTAGTATTGATATTTTGAATTTCGGAAATTTATTAAATTCAGATTGGGGATTGGTACAACAACCAGATGCTGTACAACCATTAGGTGTTAGTGTTAATGGAACAGGTACTCCTACATATACATTTAACTCAAATTTAAATAAAACTTTTGTGTATAACACAAGTTTAATTTCTAGATGGCAAATGCAATTTGGATTAAGATATAGTTTCTAATCTAAATTATATTATAGATATTTGAACCGCCTAAATTTTTAGGCGGTTTTTTTTAGTTATACAATGAAATACAGACAACTTACCAAAGAGCAATTTGAATCATTACATAAAGAGTTTGCTACCTTTTTAGCAACACAAAGTATTGATGTTACAGAGTGGAATCAAATTAAAAAAGAGAAGCCAACGGTTGCTGAAGATGAAATGAATGTTTTTTCTGATGTTGTTTGGGATAATGTGTTAACAAAAACACAATACCTAGAACATTTTTCTAAGCAAAGTGTCAACCTGTTTAAATGCGACGAAAAGGAAATTCATCGAATTTTCGTGAAAATTAATAAGGATATTGATCTTTTGAGTAAAGATGGTTTTGAGTGGTTATTGTCTAATCCAACAGATGAAAAAGTGGAGCTTTATACAGGGACAAAAGCGTATTCTGAAGAAAGAAATATGGAACTTTTTGATCTGATAGAAAAAGGAAGTGCAATTGCGAAAGGAGAGTTGTTTGAGTACTTTAATAGATTAACTTCTAAGTAACTCAATTAATTCAGCTGTCCCCTTACTAGCCACATCTTTTATGATGGTAAGATTGGTATATTGATTTTCTGAAATAGAAGGTTTTGGGTCAATAAAATATATTGGAGTAGTTGGTTGTATATAGTGTATCAAACTCGCCGCAGGATATACTTGCATAGAGGTTCCGATAATTATCAAAATATCCGCTTGCAACGTAATTTCTGCTGCTTTTTCTAACAAAGGAACATCTTCTCCAAACCAAACAATATCTGGTCTTAATTGTGCTTTTTCATTACATAAGTCACCTAGTATTAAATCACTTTTCCAATCATAGATCAATTCCGGGTTTTTAGTACTTCTTACTTTTAATAATTCGCCATGCAAATGCATGATGTTTGTGCTTTCAGCTCTTTCATGTAGATCATCTACATTCTGAGTGATAATGTTGACATTGAACTCTTTTTCTAATTCCTTTAAATTTAAATGTGCTTTGTTAGGTTTTACAGTTAGCAATTGCCTTCTTCGTTGATTGTAAAAGTCTAATACTAATTCAGGATTGTTATAAAATCCTTCTGGAGAAGCAACTTCCATAATATCGTGTCCTTCCCACAATCCATCAGCGTCTCTAAACGTTTTAAGACCGCTTTCTGCAGAAATCCCTGCACCCGTTAAAATAACTATGTTTTTCATCAAACTATTTTAAAGCTAAAATATGATTTTTATAGTATGTTTGTAATAAGCAATTGAATTATAATGATAGACGAAAAGCTTCAAACCTATTTAGAAACGTTTGTAACTGATAAAAGAAAGGCAATTTTCACAAGAGTACTAGCAGAAAGAACTAGGCATTTTACAGTGGTGTTAGAAGATATTTATCAGCCGCATAATTCTAGTGCTGTGATACGAAGTTGCGATATTTTTGGGGTGCAAGATGTGCATGTTATTCAGAATAAATATTCTAGCAGTGTTTCTAGACATGTTGCCAAAGGATCTCAAAAATGGCTAGATATTAAAAAATACAATCAAAGTGCAACAAACACGCAAGATTGTTTGGATGATTTACGAAATGATGGCTATCAAATTATTGCAACAACACCCCATAATGAATCTTGTTTTTTACATGAGTTTGATATTACTAAAAAATCAGCGTTTGTTTTTGGAGTGGAAAAAGAAGGCGTTTCAGAATATACAATGAATCAAGCAGATGGTTTTCTAAAAATACCAATGGTTGGTTTTACAGAAAGCTTAAATATATCGGTTGCAGCTGCAATAATCTTACAGGATATTACAACAAAGTTGAGAGCGTCTAATATTCATTGGCAATTATCTGATCAAGAAAAAAAACTATTGTTTTCTGAATGGATTCAGAAATCTATTAAAAGCATAGAGAA
>JBLFXB010000054.1:0-14465 GCA_047611925.1 Polaribacter sp. | reverse complement strand
ATTTTTTTTGCTTTTAGATCAATTCTCTTATTTACATTTACTTTGTTGTAAATGTTTTTGATATGAGTTTTTACTGTTTTGGGAGAGATAAAATGAACTATTCCGTTTTGAAATAAGATAGTTCCAACCATGCGTTCGCTCGAATTCCATTTCATTCCTGTAAAATAAAACAGATTCGTCCCTGCATCTAAATACACTGCTTGTACCTGTTGATTTCTCATCAACTGACAGGCTATATCTATTCTAGTTTGAAACTCTTCTTTTTGTATTGGTTATACTAAATGTGCGGCTGGTTGAATTGCATTTAATTCTGCTTCTATGGTTGACCCTCGATTCCTTTCATGTTCCTTATTAATTACGCATCAATGTTTCAATCTCTTCAATCTCAATTGGCATTGCAGCAGTTAAATTGATATTTCCTTCTTCTGTGATTAGATAGTCATTCTCTAATCGACAACCAATTCCTTCTTCTGGAATATATATTCCTGGCTCACACGTAAAGACCATTCCCGCTTCAATAGTTCTAGAATACACCCCTACATCATGCACATCCAATCCTATATAATGTGCTGTTCCATGCATAAAATATTTTTTATACAATGGTTTTTTAGGATCTTGATTTGCAACTTCATCCGCAGTTAATAATCCTAATTTCACTAGTTCTTTCTCTACCAAACTCACCATTTTCGCTTCATAATCCGAAGGTAAAACACCAGGATTCAAGAAGCTACTCCCTTCTTTTAAGCATCGTAAAACGGAACTATATACTTCTTTTTGTCTTTTAGAAAACTGTCCGTTTACCGGAAAACAACGTGTCGTATCACTGTTGTAATTTGCATAGCAAACACCAAAATCTAACAAAATCATCTCTCCATCATTACAAATAGCATCATTGGTATTATAATGAAGTGCGCAGGCATTTTTTCCAGAAGCAACGATGGGTTGAAACGCATGATGTGATGCGCCAGATTTGACCAAGCTGTACGTCAATTCTGCTTCCAACTCATACTCTTTCATTCTAGGCTTGCATGCTTTTAATACTCTAATGAATGAATTGACACTGATATCTGCAGCTTTTTGCATCAGCGCTACTTCTTCTTTCGATTTAATTGGGCGTAAATCTCTGGTGATTTTTGCAGCTCTATAATATTCATGTAAAGGATATTTTTCTTTACACCACTTTATCATTCTGTCTTGTTGTGTTTCTTGGTCTTTAGTTACACGTTTTAGATGCTCATTATGGCCCAAATAAAAGCCATCAGCCTCAAAAGCCATGTATTGTAACATCATTTCAAAATCTTGCGCCCACTCTACTCTTTCAATTCCAGAAACTACAGTTGCTTGTTCTTTGGTTAGTTTTTCTCCATCCCAAATCTTCATCTGCTCATTGGTTTCTTTTATAAAAACAATCTCTCTGTTTTCTTTTTTTTGGGCATCTGGATACAATACTAAAATCGTTTCTTCTTGATCGACTCCAGATACGTAAAACAAATCGTTGTTTTGCACAAAGCCCATTACATCATCTGCATTGTTATGCTTCACATCATTCGATGTTAAAATAGCAATAGTATTCGGTTTCATTTGAGCAATGAAATTGGTTCTATTTTTGATAAATAATGAATTTGGAATTGACTCGTATCTCATAATTAAAATTTGTCATATTTGTATAAATTACGTGTTATTACCCCTTAAAAACAAGAAGTACAGTCTCTATTTAGCAAAAAATAATTTTTGTTCAATTATTTTCTCTGCCATTGTTTTTTCTATATTGCAAAATATAACTAAAAAGGGATGAATGATACAAATGCTATTTTTAAAAAAATCAGGAAAGACCTACACAAGTACCCTGAACTTTCTGGACAGGAATATCTTACACAACAAAAGATTATAACTTTTTTAAAAAAATACACAAATTTCAACATCGTTAAAGTTGCAAACACAGGCGTTTTAGCAACTTATACTGGGGTAAAAGCAGGTAAAACTATTTTGTTAAGGGCAGACATTGATGCCTTACCGATTTATGAAACAAATACATTTGATCATACATCTACAAATACAGGCGTTTCGCATAAGTGTGGACACGATGGACATACAACGATCTTGTTAGGTGCTGCAAAAATGCTTGCAGAAAACCCAATAGAGAAAGGGGTAATTATGTTCCTTTTTCAACCTTCAGAAGAAAATGGTATCGGAGCTCTAGAAGTTTTAAAAGATATCGTTTTTAAAAATTTACAGATAGATTATGTTTTTGCATTGCATAATTTACCTGGCTTTAACAAACATAAAATTGTTGTGAAAGAGCAAGAATTTACCAGTAATGTAAAAAGTATAATTATAACCTTACAGGGGAAAACTGCTCATGCGGCAGAACCAGAAAAAGGATACAACCCAGCAAATGCAATTGCAGATATTATTCGTTTTTCTGAAGAAGAAACCAATAACAAACCTGCAGAGTCAGATTTTTTCTTAGTAACACCAATTCATATTACTATGGGAGAAAAAGCATATGGAATTTCAGCTGGATATGGCGAAATACATTTAACGTTAAGAAGTTGGTCTACACAGATTATAGAAGAGAAATCTCATAAATTAAAAAAATTATTGCAAAAATTACACCAACAGTATAACTTAAATATAGAAACATCTTGGTTTGAAGAATTTTATGCAAACATCAATGATAAAGAGGCCGTAAATATTATAAAAAATGCTGCTAAAAAAGCAGATTTACCTACAGAAAACGTACTTTACCCTTTTAAATGGGGCGAAGATTTTGGTTCATTTACACAAAAATACAAAGGTGCTATGTTTGGCTTAGGTGCAGGTGAAAATACACCCGCACTGCATAACCCAGATTATGATTTCCCTGATGAAATTACCACTACTGGTATCACTATGTTTTATAACATAATTAAAGAAAGCGTTTAAAAATGATGGAGACTTCTTATATAGAGATATCAGAATCTGCTATACAAAATAACATCCAATTTATACAAGAGCTTATCGGTAGTAACGTTACCTTTTCATCAGTTGTAAAAGGAAATGCATACGGTCATGGTATCGAAACTTATTGCCCCTTGGCGTATAAATATGGCGTAAAGCATTTTAGTGTTTCAGATGTAAATGAAGCATATCAGGTAAAAAATATTTTACCATATAAAGATATCACTATCATGATTATGGGAATGATTGACTCCAAACAATTAGCTTGGGTAATTGAAAACAATATTGAGTTTTATGTTTTTGAGATTGACAGGTTAGAAGAGGCTGTTAAAATTGCAAAAGCGATAAAAATCCCTGCCAAAATTCATATAGAAATTGAAACAGGAATGAATAGAACTGGTTTTAAAACCAAAGAGCTTCAACAAATTATCCGTTTTGTAAAAATAAACAAAGAACATCTACTTATAAAAGGGTTTTGCTCTCATTTGGCCGGCGCTGAAAGCATTTCTAATTATAAAAGAGTTGCAGATCAAAAAAAGAAGTTTAAAAGCATTCAAAATAAAATAAAAACAGATGACTTCTTTAATCCTGCTTTTCATTTAGCTAGCTCTGCAGCTACAATACGCTATCCAAAAACCAGATTAGATATGGTTAGAATAGGAATTCTGCAATTTGGTTTTTTTCCAACTAAAGAAATCTTAGTTCATTATCTAAATAAGCAAAACGCATTAGAAAGTCCATTGAAAAGAATTATTTCTTGGAAAACGAAAGTAATGGATATTAAAATTATTAAAACAGGCCAATTTATAGGATACGGAACTTCTTACCTTACTAATCATGAAACAAAAATCGCTATAATTCCTGTTGGATATTCGTCTGGCTATAGTAGGTCTTTGAGCAATAGAGGAAGAGTCTTAATAAATGGTATTAGACATGATATTATTGGTACAATTAACATGAATATGATGGTTGTAGATGTTACACAAAATGAACAGGTAAAAAAAGGCGACGAAGTGGTTTTAATAGGAAATCAAGAGGAGCAAGAAATTACCATTTCTTCATTTAACGACGCTATACAATTAGTTAATTACGAATTACTAACTAGATTACCCAACAACATTCCACGAATAATAACAAAATAAAAGAACAGCAGTATTGATTTAAATTTAGGGAAAATAGTACAATTAAAACTGTTTCGTTAGCAGTATCTCACAAACCGTGTATCCCTAAAAAACGGAAGAGATAGTCCGTTACTTTTTCTTGAGTTTCTCTTGATTTCCTATTTAAAGCGGTCAACCGAAAAAGGAGAAAGATCTAAACTTGTTTTTTTATCTGAAATAATTTCAGAAACTAATTTCCCTGTTGCTGGTCCTAAGCTCCAACCCATCATTGCATGACCAGCAGCAATTGTTAAATTCTTACATTTTAATGACTTACCAATATATGGTAATCCATCTGGAGAACATGGACGTAAACCAGATTCTGCAGCGTCTTTTTCGGCTTGGTTAATCTCCAATCCGTTGTAAAAATTCTTTGCTGCATTCGCAATTGCATCTACTCTTAATGGATTTATCTTGTGATTGATTCTGTCAATCTCCATCGTTCCTGAAAAACGGGTAAAACCGATCATTGGTGTTACAGCAACTTTTGCTTCACATAAAATAGCCGGAACAGTAATATTCGTTTCTCTTTCTACATTAATGCGATATCCTTTTCCTGCTTGAATCGGAATTTTAATTCCCATTTTTTTTGTCAATAAAGGGCTCCAGCTTCCAGCAGCCATTACTACCTCATCAGCATCATATATTCCTTTATCAGTGAGTATCTTTGAAATAACTTGGCTCTTCAACTCAACATCTTTTACAACTTCATTGGCTAAAATTTGTACTCCTTTCTTCTTTAAATACCCAATCATTTTTGGCATAAAATCAGAAGGTGTCATATGTGCATCGCAATCAAAATACACGGCTCCTTTTACATTTAAATCTGCAGTAGGTTCATATTTCCGAATTGCATCCATAGAGGTTAAAAGCTCTACATGCAAACCTTCCTTCAATGCTTTTTGCCCTAACTCCCATTCATGCTCTCCTGCTTTATCTGTTTGATAATACATCATTAAACCTTTACGTTCGTAATGAAAATCAAAAACATTAGCCGCTTTTATCTCTTCATATAAATCTCTACTCAGTAAATTTATGTCTTTTATAACCGGAATTGAAGATGCTACTTTTTTTGCGTTTGCTGATTTTTTAAATGCCCAAGTCCATTTTAAAAAATCAGCATCTAATCTTGGTTTTACATAAAAAGGACTACTAGAATTAAACATCCATTTAATGCCTTGCGTAATAATTCCTGGTGAAGCCAGTGAAATAATATGACTTGGTGTTATGATGCCTGCATTTACATAAGATGCACCCGTTTTAAAATCTGATTTATCAATTATTGTAACTTGATGACCTTCTTTTTGTAAATAATACGCAGAGCATACACCAATAATTCCACCGCCAATTACAACTACATTCTTGCTCATATCTATATTATATTACTTGAAATCCATGTGCATATGGATCATCTTCATCATCTATAATAATGGTATTGTATCCAAATATTTTTGCCCAACCTTGAATACTCGGAACAATAGCAGGCTTGCCAGCCAAGGTTGTTTTTTTTTCTACACATCCAATAAACTTGCTTCCAATAAAACTTTCGTGAATAAACTGTTCTCCTACTTTTAATTTTCCTTTGGCGTGTAATTGTGCAATTCTTGCCGATGTTCCTGTTCCGCACGGACTTCTATCAATGGCTTTATCACCATAAAAAACAGCATTTCTTCCATGAGAAGTTGGATCAATCGGGTTTCCAGTCCATAACATATGAGTTACATCTCTAATGGTATCATTTTCTGGGTGAATAAACATGCCTGGATATTTCTCATTGATACGAGCCCTAACAACCTGAGAGTATTGTATGATTTTACCCGCAGTAAAATCATGCACCCCAGAAAAATTTTTCTGCGGATCTACAATTGCATAATAATTCCCCCCATAGGCAACATCAAAAATAATTTCTCCCAATTCAGGACAGTCAATGGTTAAATTCTCTGCCGCTAAATAACTTTTTACATTGGTTAATTTTACCCAATCTACCTTTTTACCCGTTTGTCCATATTCGATATGCACCAAACCAGCCGGAGCTTCCATTTTTATTTTCCCAGGAATTTTTGGTGTAATTAAACCTTCTTCAATTGCAATCGTTATTGTACCAATAGTACCGTGACCACACATTGGCAAACAGCCAGAAGTTTCTATAAATAAAATGGCGAAATCATTTTCTGGGTTGTGTGGTGGAAACAAAATACTTCCACTCATCATGTCATGACCACGAGGTTCAAACATCAATCCTTTGCGAATCCAATCGTATTCTTTCAAAAAATGTTGACGTTTTTCACTCATCGTATCGCCAATCAAATTTGGCCCGCCATCTGCAACAACTCGTACTGGGTTTCCACAAGTATGTGCATCTACACAAAAAAATGTTTTTCTACTCATTTTTCTTTTTGTCTATATAACGATGTATTCTTTTTTCTAAAATTGACAAAGTAACAGTTCCTTCTTCTAAAATAACTTCATGAAAATCACGAACATCAAACTTATCACCTAAAGCTTCTTCTGCTTCTTTACGTAATTGTCTAATTTTTATTTCTCCTATTTTGTATGATAGTGCTTGTCCTGGCCAAGAAATATATCGGTCAGTTTCAGTCCTCACTTCATGTAAAGAAAGTGCTGTGTTTGCAGCCATATAATCTAATACTTCTTGACGTGTCCAGCCTAATGCATGCACTCCTGTATCAACTACCAACCTACAAGCTCTCCACATTTCGTAGGTTAACTTTCCGAATTTCTCATATGGCGTTGTATAAATCCCCATTTCTCCAGCCAAGGTTTCAGCATACAATCCCCAACCTTCTCCATACGCTGATAAATACAATCCTCTTCTAAAAGCAGGAATTGTTTTTGGCAATTCATTGTTCAATGAAATTTGTAAATGATGTCCCGGAACCGCTTCATGTGCTGTTAAAGCCGGAATTGTATACAAGGTTCTACTTGGTAAATTATAGGTATTTACCCAATAAAAACCTGCGGTAGTTTCACTATAGGAACCCGAATATCTTCCTGATGTATAATTGGGTGCAATTGCTGCCGGAACAGGAACTACTCCGTATGGTTTTCTCGGTAATGTCTTAAAAAATTTTGGTAATTCTGCGTCTATTCTCTTCGAAACATCTCTTGCAAACATTAACAATTCCTTTGGTGTCTTTGGATAGAATTGCGCGTCGGTTCTTAAGAATTTTAGAAAATCAGCAAACGAACCTTTAAAGTTTAATTCAGCAATAATCTTCATCATATCAGCCTTGATTCTTGCTACTTCTTTCAAACCAATAGTATGAATATCCTCTGCAGTATATTTTTTGCTTGTTGTATAAAAATTAATTCTATTTTGATAAAATTCTTTTCCATCAGGAACCGTTGAAACGCCTAATCCCTTTCGAGTATTTGGAAAGTATTCATTCTCAAAAAAGCTTTTAATTTTTTTATACTGATCAATTGCATTTTTTTGAACACTTTTTTTTGCTACATCAATTACAGAGTCTTTAAACGTTGAAGAAAGTGCTGTGGGTAATTTCAAAAACGGTTTGTAAAATTCGCTCTTTGTTTCCTCTGCAATAATATGTTTATTATACGTTTTATTGTATTCATAAAACACTGCTTTGGGTTGAGAAATTCCTGCTGTTATTCCTGCCTTTAATACTGAAATATGATAATCAACTCGTTTTGGTAAATTCTCTAATTGCTCTAAATATTCTATTACTTCTTTTTTATTCTTAAATTCTTGGCTTCCCATTCGACTTAAATTCAAATGAAAAGCAGATTCATTTGTAATCGGATTCAAATACATTTTAAATGTATGTTGGTCTATTTTGTCTTGCAAAACAAACAGCAATAACTCATGTGAAATTTGATCAGTTTCAGATAAACCTTCAATTGAAAATACTTCTAATTCCATTTTCAACTCTTTTGACAACCTTGCTTCTGCCTCGTAATACTCTATGGTACTTTCTAGCGAGTCCTCTCTTTTAAAATCATTCTCTCTAGACTTTTCATACTTCGTTATTAAAGCCTGTAATTGTTCACTTGGCGAGGTGTTTTTGCACCCTGAAAAACTTAACAAAATGAAAAGTCCAAAAAGTTTAATGATTTTCATTTGACTAAATTTTGTTCATTGTTTTTACTCCATCAACAGTTCTTAAAATATGTAATGGATTTTCATTTTTCAATGCTGCTGGCAATAAACTATTTGGCCAAGCTTGAAAACTAAATGGTCTTACCCAACGTTTTATCGAATCTACACCAACTGCTGTAAATCGTGCATCTGTAGATGCTGGATACGGACCTCCATGTTGCATTGACGGACAAACTTCTACGCCAGTTGGAACACCATTAAAAATAATTCTTCCTACTCTATTTTGTAATGCTGATACAATACCTGAATTTGACTCTATTTCTGCATCTGTAGCTACAATTGTTCCTGTTAATTGTCCTTCTAATTTATTCAATATTTGTTCTAGTTGATCTGCATCTTCACATGCTACCAATAAAGAAAAGGGTCCAAAAACTTCGTGATGTAATGTTGGATTTTCTAAAAATGTTGCTCCAGATACTTTAGAGACTATTTGATGACCATAATTATTTTGAGAAGCCCCTTTATAATCCGCTAATACTTGAACTCCTTCTTGAGAAATCGCTTTTGATTTGCTGCTTTCATATGCTCCAAAAATATTTGGGTGTAACATACAAGTAGGTTCCATTTTTACAATTTCTTCGGCTAATGTTTGTCCAAATTGGTTCAATCCATCTCCTTTTATTCCTAATAGCAACCCCGGATTTGTGCAAAACTGTCCAGCTCCTAATGTGATAGAACCAGCATATGTTTTTGCCCAATCAACTGCCTTTTCATTTAACGCTTCTGGCAAGAAAACAACTGGATTTATAGATCCCATTTCTGCAAAAACCGGAATTGGCTCTGGTCTTTTCGCTGCTAAATCAAATAAAGCTCTACCTCCACGAATACTTCCTGTAAACCCAACTCCTTTTACATTTGGATGCTGTACTAACTCTTGTCCAACTCCAATTCCGCTACTATTTAAATTAGAGAATACTCCGTTTGGCATTCCTGTTTTTTCTGCGGCTTTAATTATTGCAGATGAAACTAATTCTCCTGTTCCTGCATGCATTGGATGCGACTTTACAATTACTGGACAACCTGCTGCTAAAGCTGCTGCTGTATCTCCACCAGCGGTAGAAAATGCTAACGGAAAGTTTGATGCTCCAAAAACAACAATTGGCCCAAGAGCAACATTCATTTTACGCAAATCTACTTTTGCCATTGGTTGACGATCTGACTGAGCGGTGTCTATGGTTGCTTCAACCCAAGTTCCTTCTTCTACATGTGCTGCAAAAGCTCTTAATTGCCCAACTGTTCTCCCTCTTTCTCCCATTGCTCTTCCAGCTGGCAATCCAGATTCTGAAGTATATATTTCTAACAAAGCATCTCCTAATGCTTCAATTTCATCTGCAATTGCTCTTAAAAAAGAAGCTTTTTCTTTTCCAGATTTCTTCGAGTAGGTTTGAAATGCTTCTGCTGCTAATTCGGCAGCTTGATTGATTTCTGCTGATGTTGCTTCTGTAATAACTGACGTGTTTTCTGTATTTGTTTGTGGGTTAAACGTTGTAAATATTTTAGTCCCTTTTGCAGAAAGTGTATTTCCGATATAATTTTTTCCTGTAATCATCTTGATTGAATTCTTTTTAAATGTGATTCTATATCAACGGGTTTATGAATAATTTTTCTTGATACTGGATATTTTTCTAGTAATGCTTCTGGGCGGATTGGTCGTTGTGAAAAACTACCACTACAATTAGGACACACCTGTTGTAATACTGTTTCTACACAGTTTTTACAATAGGTACATTCAAACGTACACATCATTGCCTCTTGAGAATCAAAAGGCAATGATGTGTTACAATGTTCGCATGTTGGTCTAATTTCTAACATGGTTTTCTTTTTGTGTTAAGGATTGCAGCGGTATCCTTTTGTTGTTTTTCAAACAAAAGATTTAGCGAAAAGCCTGACCGTTTTTTGAGGCGGTAACACCCAAATTATTTTACAACTATTTATACGCAGGCAACGTTGGTCTGGTTTTTAAACCCGTGTTAATAATAGCCAATACGTTTTCTCTTTCTTTACCGATTAAAGGCAAACGAGGCTCACGAACATTTTCAGTTCCGATTCCGGTTGCTACTTCTGCCAACTTAATATTTTGCACTAATTTAGTATTAATATCTAACTCTAGCAATGGTAAAAACCAGCGATAAATAGCCAATGCCTCATCAATTCTACCAGCTTTTGCTAAGTTGAAAATCGCCACTGTTTCTGCAGGAAATGCACAAACTAAACCAGCAACCCAACCATCAGCTCCCATGAAAATGCTTTCTAAAGCTAAGGTATCAACTCCTGATAAAATTGCTAAACGATCACCAAAACGATTTTTGATTCGTGTAATATTAGATAAATCTCTAGTAGATTCTTTTACCGCTTGAATGTTTGGGCACTCTCTTAATAATTCTTCGAACATATCTAAGGTAACCTCAATGCCGTAATCTACAGGGTTGTTATACACCATAATTGGCAGTGAGGTACTGTTTGCTACTTTTTTAAAGTACATAGTCGTTTCTCTATCGTCTGCATGGTAACGCATCGGAGGCAACATCATTAAGCCAGTAGCTCCATCTTCTTTTGCTTTTCTCGCAGCCTCTATTGCTGCTTTTGTTGTTTGCTCAGCAACATTCATAATTATTGGTACTTTACCATCAACTATTTCTACTGCTTTTCGAACTAAAACTCTCTTTTCATCATCAGTTAATGTACTTGCTTCTCCTAAAGTTCCTCCTAAGATAATTCCGTTCACACCAGCATCTAATTGCGCTTGGATGTTTACTTCAAAGTTTACTAAATCTAACGTATCGTTATCAGTAAATTTAGTTGTTACTGCTGGCATTACACCTTTCCATTGTACAGTCATTCTAATTTGTTTTTTATGCAAAGCTAAGATGATATTGAACTTATTAGATTATTGAATATTAACAAGTAATGATACTTTTTTACCTCTATAACATCAAAAAAAACTAATTACAAGATAATTTTAGCATATATTTGCGTTTTTATTGATACAAATCCTGAATAACTAGCACACAAGTTCGATATCTATGAAAGTACTTCCGTTTAAAATACCAAAATCAAAAGACGTAGCATTGATTTATCAAGAAGATCAAGGAGAAGTACTGTATGACAAACTACATCAGCACGAAGAAATACAGCTGTGTCTTATTGTAAAAGGAGAAGGAACATTGGTGGTTGGTGATACTATTAATGAGTATACTTCTGGAGATGTTTTAGTAATTGGCAGCAATTTACCTCACGTTTTTAAAAGTGACACAAGCAATCATGAAACTTCATTAATGTTGACATTGTTTTTTACAAAAACGTCTTTTGGTGATGATTTTTTCTTGCTGGGAGATTTCAATGAAGTTGAAAAACTATTTCAAATTAGTGAAGCTGGCGGAAAAGTATTGAGTTTTAAAGAAGAGTTATTCAACTTATTTATTTCACTTAAGGAAGCTTCAAATTTAAATCGATTTATTACTTTTTTAAAAATTATCAGCACCATTTTAAAAGCAGATGTTAGCCCATTATCAACCTTCATTTATCAAAAAAAATACTCTGACAACGAAGGAAAAAGAATGCGTAATATTATGGATTACACCATGAGTAATTTCAACAAAGAAATTGATTTAGATACTATTGCAGGAATTTCGAATATGACAACCAATGCGTTTTGCAGGTACTTTAAACAGAGAACAAACAAAACCTATTTTCAATTTCTAATAGAAGTAAGAATTGAAAGCGCTTGTCGTTTATTAAAAAACCATGATGCTTTAATTGCTGAAGTTTCAGATAAATCTGGATTTAAAAACATTTCTAATTTCAATAGAAAATTCAAAGAAATAAAAGGCATTACACCTTCTAAATACAGGTTGATCAAATAAATTATTCGAGGCGATTACAACTACAAATTACCCAATTCTTCTTTCATTTTTTTAGTCAATCCTTTTATGACCAAATCATAGGAGTGTGTTATTAACTCGAAAGCAAACCCATCTGAAACATCATCGTTTAAAGTAACAGTATTCCAATGTTTCTTGCTCATGTGCCAACCTGCGTTTACACTTTCGTATTCCCCTCGTAATTCTTCGGCCCATTCTGGGTCACATTTTAAATTGACTTTCGTTTCTCCTTTTTCCCAGTTATTTAATCCAACCAAAGCAAACATCTTTCCCATCACTTTAAACACCAAGGTAACATCATCAAAAGGAAAATGTTCAGTAACTCCTTTTTTAGTAATACAATATTCTCTTAATTGTTCTATGTGCATGTTATCATCTTAAGCTATAAAGATAAACTAGTTTTTTGATTCTTTATTTAACTTGTTTCTAACTTCATTTATCAATAACTTCGCTAACTTCTGATATAAGTAATATGCAATTAAATTCAAACAGTATTAAAAAAATTATATTTTTAGTTCCTCCCAAAGTTCAACTTTTAGATTTAACTGGTCCTATACATGTTTTTTACGAAGCAATAGAATATAACGCGCCTTTTGAATTGCATTATACTTCAATCTATCAAGACAAAAGCATTATAACAAGCTGCGCTGGGCTACAGTTTGCTAACCTAATTCCTTATGATGAAATAGAGCTCTCATCGAGCGATTATATATTTGTACCTGGCATTAATTTTGAATTGCTCTCTGATATTGATTTTTTATCAGATTGCGCACCTTTTTTTAAATGGTTACGGGAACAATATTCCAAAAACGTACAGATTTGTTCTATTTGCACTGGTACTTTTTTACTTGCACAAGCAGGAGTTCTAAAAGGCAAAAACTGCACTACCCATTGGAATAGAATGGAGTATTTTTCTAAACGATTTCCTAATATCGAATTATCTAGAAACAAACTATTTGTAGTTGATGAAAATGTATACTCAAGTGCAGGTGTCACTGCCGGAATTGATATGGCTTTACATATTATTGAATTAGAATTAGGAGTAAAATATGCTATTGACGTAGCTAAAAAAATGGTGATATATTTTCGTCGTGGTGAAGAAGACTCTCAAATTAGTGCTTATTTAAATTATCGAAATCATATGGACAATAGAGTCCATGAAACTCAAAATTATATAATGAATAATTTAGAGTATTCAAGCCCGAATATAGATGTTGCTGATAGCGTTAATATGAGTGTTAGAAACCTTACTCGGTTATTTAAAAAGACTACAGGAATTACTCTAGGCTCATACCGGGAAAATCTTAGAATAGAGCGTGCCTCACAACTTTTAGCAGAAAAGAATACTTTAGAAACGGTAACGAAAGCTTGCGGCCTTAAAAGCATTCATCATCTTAGGACTTTAATAAAAAAACATAAAGGAAAATTACCATCGGAATTCTAGTTTTTTATTTTTACTTGGCTTAATACTGAGCCTTATTGGCTTTTAACCCTACATCTTTTGAGTTAGTTTTGTCGAAAATAATTTTAAACAAATTAAGCAATGAAATTAGCATTCAAATCCACAAGCATACTTTTCTTAATCCTTTCATTAAGTTTAACAAGCTGTAATTCAAATCAAGAAAAACACAAAACCCAAGAAGAACACAAAACACATTACGAATGCCCACCTTGTGGATGTGCTTCTGACGGAAAAATATCGGAGACCGATGGTGTATGTCCTAGTTGCGGTATTAAACTTGTTAAAAAAACAACAGCTAACACATCTAGTGAAGAATTTTTCAAACCTTTAAAGGTTAGCGACGAAACCTTAAATGTAGCTATTTTCTTATTTCACAATAATCAAGTGCTTGATTACGCAGGTCCTTATGATGCTTTTGTTGCTGGTGGAAGTAGCTTTAATGTCTATACCGTTGGGGCAACCTTAGAGCCGATTATTACATACCCGAATCTAAGTGTAAACCCTCAGTATTCTATAAATAATGCTCCTAAACCAGATATTATTATTATACCAGCCGGAAACAACGAAACAGTTAATCAAGATGCTAGAGATTGGATTTTGAAAAGTGCAGAAAATGCAGATTACATACTATCCGTTTGTAATGGCGTGTTTTTAATCGCAGAACTGGGTCTTCTAGATGGTTTAGAAGCAACTTCACACCTTTCTGGGTTAAATTCTTTGGAAAAGAATTTTCCTAAAATTAATAAGGTACATCGTGATAGACGCTATGTGGACAATGGGAAAGTGATAACTTCAGGAGGTGTTTCGGCGGGGATAGATGCCTCATTTTATTTGATGTCTAAAATTCTTGGTAACAAACGTGCTCAGGCTGCTGCAAATAG
>JBLFXB010000053.1:0-15241 GCA_047611925.1 Polaribacter sp. | reverse complement strand
TATTACGGTCAATTCGGTGGAGCTTTTATTCCCGAGTTGTTATATCCAAACGTAAAAGAATTAGAAGATAATTATTTAAAAATTCTAGAATCTGATTCCTTTCAAAAAGAATACAAAGACTTGTTGCAACATTATGTTGGTAGACCAAGTCCGTTGTATTTGGCAAAACGTTTGTCAGAGAAATATGGAGCTACCATTTATTTAAAACGAGAAGATTTAAATCATACAGGAGCACATAAAGTAAACAATACCGTTGGTCAGATTTTAGTAGCAAAACATTTAGGGAAAACCAAAATTATAGCAGAAACAGGAGCTGGGCAGCATGGAGTTGCTACTGCAACAGTTTGTGCATTAATGAATTTGGAATGTGTGGTGTTTATGGGAGAAACGGATATCAAACGTCAGGCTCCAAATGTTGCACGTATGAAAATGCTAGGGGCTAAAGTGGTTCCTGCAACTAGTGGAAGTAAAACATTAAAAGACGCTACAAATGAAGCAATAAGGTATTGGATTCAAAACCCAGATGCCTATTATTTAATTGGGTCTGTTGTTGGCCCTCATCCATATCCAGATATGGTAGCACGTTTGCAAGCTGTTATTTCTGAAGAAATGAAAGTGCAATTAAAAGAACATACAGGAAAAGAAAATCCAGATACAATTATTGCCTGTGTTGGTGGAGGTTCTAATGCTGCTGGTGCCTTTTATCATTATTTAGAAGATGAAGAAGTTGAACTAATAGCTGTAGAAGCTGCTGGTTTAGGTGTTCATTCTGGTGAAAGTGCTGCGACTTCTCAATTAGGAGATGTTGGTGTAATTCACGGAAGTAAAACCATTTTAATGCAAGATGAATATGGTCAAATTGTAGAGCCTTATTCTATTTCTGCCGGATTGGATTATCCAGGAGTTGGACCATTGCATGCTTATTTATATGAAACAAAACGCGCTAAATTTATGAATGCGACAGATCAAGAAGCATTAGATGCAGCTTTTGAATTGACAAAAATTGAAGGAATTATTCCCGCGTTAGAAAGTGCACATGCATTAGCTGTTTTACCTAAAATGAAGTTAAAGAAAGATCAAGTAGTTGTCATTAATTTATCAGGGAGAGGAGATAAAGATTTAGAAACATATATCAATCATTTAGAAGCATAAGCGATGAAAAAACTAAATCAACTATTTCAAGACAAACAAAATCTATTATCGATTTTTTTTACGGCGGGTTTTCCAAACTTGAATGATACACAGACTATTATTTCTGAGTTGAGTAAAAGCAATGTGGATTTTATAGAGGTTGGTTTGCCGTATTCAGATCCGTTGGCAGATGGACCAACGATTCAAGATAGCAGCCAAGTTGCTTTGCAAAACGGAATGAATTTAGACATCGTTTTTGAGCAATTAAAAGCAATCAAAGAAATCAACTCCACACCGTTAGTGTTGATGGGCTATTTAAATCAACTATTAAAATATGGTGAAGATAAATTTTGCAAAGCGTGTGTTGATTGTGGAATAGAAACTTTAATTCTTCCAGATTTACCAATGATAGAATATGAAAATCATTATCAGCAATTATTTAAAAAATATGGACTGACAAATGTATTTTTGATAACACCACATACTTCAGATGAACGAATTCAAAAGATTGATTCTTTAACGGAAGCCTTTATTTATGTTGTTGCTTCGGCTTCTATCACAGGAGCAAAAGGAGATATTTCTAATCAGCAAATAGGGTATTTTAAACGTATAAAAGCAATGGGTTTAAAAAGTAACTTGATTGTTGGTTTTGGTATTTCTGACAAAGAAACTTTTGATACAGCTTGTCAATATGTAGATGGAGCAATTATTGGTTCGGCATTTATTAAGCATCTAGAAAAAAAAGGAGTTGATACGATTAAGGACTTTATCAAACCTATAATTTCTTAAATAAAAAAAGCGAAACTTAAAGTTTCGCTTTTTTTATGCTATTGTTTCTTGTTAGTTAACACTGATTAATCTGATATCAAAAACTAATACAGCACCTCCAGGAATACTTCCTCTTCCAGCATTACCATAGCCAAGGTTAGAAGGCACTAATAAGATTCCGTCTCCACCTTCTTTAAAATAAGGGATTCCTTCTGTCCAACCTTTTATAACTTGATTTAATCCAAAAGAAATTCCGTTTGCACTTTGGTCAAAAACAGTTCCGTCTAAAAAATAACCTTTGTAGGCAACAGTAACATTTGAGCTACTTGTTGGCCTTGCGCCAGTTCCTAGATTGTTTATTACATAATACAATCCTGAATTACTTTTTTCTGCGTTTAGGTTGTTGTCTGCAATATATTTAATAATATCTGCTTCCGTTTGTGGAGTGAAATTAGAATCATCATTGCTTGAACAAGAGGTAAATAAAATGATGCAAAGTAAAAATATTGATTGTTTCATGATCTGTTTTTTGTGAATAATTTGGCGAATATACTAGAATCATTTAACAACTTCGAAATTGAACTGTGAAAAAAAATATTAAAAGTTAATTTATACTAAAAAAAGTGTTAAGGAAATATTGAAACTTAATATTATAAAAATATAAAGTTTAATTTAGTTGTTCAAAATTTTATACAATGACTAAAAGAACTTTATTCTCGTTAGCAATCTTGTTCAATTGTGGACTGCTAATTGCTCAGAACACTTTAATTAGAAAGCCGTCTATAAGTCCAGATGCGACACAAATGGCATTTAGTTATCATGGAGATATTTGGGTACATAATTTTGCGACCAATCAATCTAAAAGACTAACAATTCATCAAGCTTATGAAAATGGTCCTATTTGGAATGCAAAGAGTAATCAATTAGCATTTACCTCAAATAGAAGAGGAAGTACAAATATTTTTACAACAGGGTTGAATGGTGGAGTTCCAACTCAAATGACTTATTTCCCAACCACAGATACACCTTCTCAATGGAATAAAAATGGAAATATTTTATTCACATCCAATAGAATTTACAAAGGCCCAGAATGGGATCCTGCAATTTATGCAGTAAATGAAAAAGGCGCAACTCCACAACGTTTTATGACAGCCTTAGGAAGTCAACCTTCGATTTCGCCTAACGGAAATTTTATTGCTTTTGTCAAAGGAGCTTGTAGAATTTCAAGAGAAGATTATAGTGGACCAGCACAAAGAGATGTTTGGATTTATAATTTAAAGACGAAAGCATATTATCAAATTACAACAAGTAAAAAGAATGATCATACACCACTTTGGGACGCAAAGAACAACTTGTATTATGTAGGTGCAGAAAGTGGTAGATATAATATTTATAAGACTTCGTTAAATCCAAATGGATCTGCTAGCGGTAAAACGAATCACTTAACTAAGTTAAACAAGAATGGCGTTTTAGCGTATTCGGTAAGTAGTAACGGAACTATTGTTTACAATAGCGGAATTAATGTATTTAAAATCCAAAAAGGAAGTTCTATAAAATTGAATTTAAACTTAGCGACAGACAATCGTTTTGAATTGGAAGAAACAAAAACGGTTTCTAACGGAATTAGAGATTTAAGCGTTTCTCCTAGTGGTAAATTAATTGCGTTAAGTATCAATGGAGAAATTTTTGTAAAAGAAAATAATAAAGACAAAGCCAATACAAACAATGTAAGTAATCATACTTTTAGAGATGATAATCCTTTTTGGATTGATGATGATACATTAGGGTTCTTGTCGGATAGAAGTGGGCAAAATGAGTTATATAAAGTCGTTTCTACAGATGAAAATGTGAAACTAAACAGAAGTTTAAAAACGATGGTTACGAAATTAACCAATAGTAAAATTGATGTTTTTGAGCCGTTACTTTCTCCAGATAGAAAGAAAATAGCATACAGAATTGGAAGAGGGAAATTAGTGATTGCTGATGTTTCTAAAGGGGAAATTAATAAAATTAAATCGTACTCAGATACTTGGGCAGCTGCAAATGGAGTTTCTTGGAGTCCAGATAGTAAATACATTGCGTATTCTCAGCAAGATTTAAATTTTGATAGCGAAATTTACATTCATTCTGTTGCAAATTCGGACCTTAAAATGAATGTATCAATGCATCCTCGATCGGATGTTGGGCCTGTTTGGAGTCCGGACGGTAAGAAGCTTTCTTTTATTTCTAATAGAGCAGGAGATAGAGGTGGAATTAACTATGATACTTGGATGGTTTGGTTGCAGAAATCTGATTGGGAGAAAACAAAATCTGATTTTAAAGAAGGTGCTTATTATCAACCAAAGAAAGATCCAAAAGCAAAAAAAGACATCAAGAAAGTAGTTGTTGAAATAGATCATGATAGAATTTTTGATAGACTGGTTCAGCTTACAAGTTGGGCAGGAAATGAGTTTGGAGCGATGTTTAGCCCAGATAGTAAAAGTATTTACATTTCAGCAACCAACCCAGCAACAAATAAAAACGGGTTATATAAGGTAGAGTTAACTGGAGGAACACCAAAACAGGTAAAAGGGGTTTCGAATGTTGGGGCGACGAGCATAGCCAAAGGAAGTGTTTATTATAGTTCTAAAGGGAAACTAAAATCAATGAACTTAAAATCAGATAAAGTTACTTCATATACACACTCAGCAACATACACTACTGATTTAGGAAAGTTGAATGAGCAAATTTTTGAAGAAGGAACGCGTGCAATTACTGCTGGTTTTTATGATCCAAAACACCACGGTTATAATTGGACTAGTATCGTTAAGAGATACCGTCCTTGGGTATTAGCGGCTAAAACAAAACAGGACTATACATTTATGTTCAATAATATGTTAGGGCAATTAAATGCAAGTCATATGGGATATAGAGGAAGTAATCCAGAAAAAGTTTCTAGTGATAGAGTTGGGGTTTTAGGATTGGATATTACTAATGTAACTAATGGAGCTAAAATCAATTATATTTTACCAAATTCAGCAGCAACAAAAACAACTGTCGCTTTAAAGGTTGGTGATGTAATTGTAGCTGTGAATGGGAAGAAAGTAGGTAAGAACACAAATTTTTATAGCTTGCTGAAAAACACTTCAGGAAAAGAAATTTTAGTTGCTTTAAGTTCAGGAAAGGAAGTGGTTGTAAGAACAGAATCTACTCGTAAATTAGGCCAGTTACGTTATGATGAATGGATCAACTCTCGTAAAAAGTTAGTTAATAAATTCTCTAATGGGCAATTAGGATATATTCATATTCAAGGAATGAATCTGCCTAGTTTTGAGCGTTTTGAACGTGAATTAAAAGCAAGTGGATACGGTAAAAAAGGAATTGTTATTGATGTTCGTTATAATGGTGGTGGTTGGACTACAGATCGTTTAATGTCAGTTTTAACTACACAGCAACATGCGTATACCGTTCCTAGAGGAGCAACTAATAATTTACAAAGAGATAATAAAAAATATGCAGGTAATTACCCTTTCAATGAAAGAGCAATTTTATCTGTAAATACAAAACCGATGGTTGCCTTGGCAAATGAAAATAGTTATTCGAATGCTGAGATTTTCGCACATGCATTTAAGAGTTTTAAATTGGGTAAATTAGTTGGGCAACCAACTTTTGGAGCTGTGATTTCTACAGGAAGTCACCGTTTGCAAAATGGAGCGATACGAATGCCGTTTAGAGCTTGGTATGTGAAAGAATCTGGAATGAATATGGAACACGGACCAGCAGTGCCAGATTATTTAGTAACCAATAAACCTGGTTGGAAAGCTAGAGGAGAAGATGATCAATTGAAAAAAGCAGTTGAGGTGTTGTTACAAGACATGAAATAAGTGTCATTCCTGTGAAAGCAGGAATCTATTATACTAAAAAAGCGAACCATTTGGTTCGCTTTTTTATATAGTTTAAGAGTTGGCTTTGTTCCCAAATACTTAGATTAATTCTCTTCCAATTAAGTAAATTCCAATAATAATAAACCCGATACCACCATTCCTTAATTTAAAAGAAAGACCTCCGTATCCATGCTTTTTTATTAATTTTTCAAAACCAGTAATAAAAGAGATACCAGCTATTATAAAAATTATTCCAATGATTAAGTTTTCAATATCCATTAAATCTTAATAAACTTTCTCACCATTTAAATAAGTTCCTACGACTTTAGTTTTATGTATTTTATTTCCTTCAACTTCCATGATGTTTTGGTTAAGGATTACAAAATCTGCAAACTTACCAACTTCAATACTCCCTTTTTCGTTTTCTTCAAAATTTGAATGTGCTGCCCAAATTGTCATTCCTCTTAAAGCTTCTTCTCTAGTCAAGGCATTTTCCATTTGGAAACCTCCTTTTGGATACCCTTCAGTATCTTGACGAGTTACAGCTGCAGAAAACGTTAAAAATGTACTCACTCTTTCAACTGGGAAATCTGTTCCTAATGCAACACTTCCATATTTTTTTAATAAATCTCTGTAAGCGTAAGCGCCTTTCATTCGCTCAGTACCAACTCTGTCTTTTGCCCAATACATATCTGAAGTAGCATGTGTTGGTTGGATAGAGGGAACAATATTGTCAAACATATCAAAATCTTCTGGAGAAATAATTTGAGCGTGTTCAATTTTCCAACGTCTGTCTTTCTGGCCTTTTAAAGCTGCCTTGTAGGTTTTTAAAATATGTGTATTTGCAGAATCTCCAATAGCATGTGAATTCATCTGGTAACTAGATTTTGCAATTTGTGCAGCAATTTCAGTATATCTTTTTGGTTTAAAAATCATGGCCCCAAAGTGATTGTCTCTATCGCTATATGACTTTTTCATTGCTGCTCCACGAGAACCTAAAGCGCCATCTCCATACACTTTGAACGAACGAACATTTAACCGATCAGTCTTAATAATTCCTTTACCGATGTAATAATCTAAATTTTTTTGACTCACAGAAACCATGGCATACACTCTCATTTTTAAATCACCAGATTTTTGTAAGCTATCCATTAATTCGATAGTCTTTCTTCCAACACCAGCATCATTTACAGTTGTTAAGCCATAACTAAAAGTTACTTTCTGTGCATCTAGCAATCCTTGAATAGCTTCTTTTTTTGTAGTGCCAGGAGTTTTAATATATCTCATAGCGGCATCAATCAATACACCTGTAAGTTTTCCGTTTTTTTGAATGAATTCTCCTCCAGAAATTTCAGAAGGAAACTTAGTACTAGACAATCCAGAGTATTTTAAAGCCGCTTCATTTACTAATAAAGCATGCCCGTCAACTCTACGTATTGCTACAGGAATATTTGGAAATAATTTGTCTAATTTTTCTTTTGTAGGAAATGCTTTTACGTTCCAATCATTTTGATCCCAACCACGACCAGTTATATATTCTGAGTTTTTCTCCTTTTTAAAAGCAACTAGCTTTTCTAAGATTTCGTCGTAGCTTTTAGTTCCTCTTAAGTTTACTTTCTGAAGGCTTAACCCTAAACCATTAAAATGACAATGTGCATCGATTAGTCCAGGAACAACCGTTTGGTTTTTTGCATCTACAGTTTCTGTAGCTACAAACTTATTTTGGATAGCATCATTAGAACCAACTCCAATGAACTTACCATCTTTAATAGCAAAGCTTTCAGCTTTATCAAAACTGTTATTTACGGTGTATGCATTTGCATTGATCACAATTAAATCTGCTTTTTCTTGTTGTTGGCAAGAGAAAAGAAGAAAAGAGACTCCTAAAGAATAAATTAATTTTTTCATTTTTTATTTGTTTTTTTATAGATGAACCAAGCCCAAAGAATAAATAAAAGCTGAACTATAATTCTAATATATGCTGCCGATTTAGAACCAATTGCAGGATTTTCTTTAAAAGCATCCCAAATATGAATTGGCATAAACAGGATCATTAAAAGAAAGATTCCGTAAGCAGATTTTTTCGAGAATCGCTTCATAAATAATCCAATTCCTAACAAGAACTCTACAGCTCCAGAAATATAATTCACGAGTAATTCCGGTAAAAAATCCGGAATAAAACCATTGTAAAATTCTGGTTTATAGAAATGATTAAATCCGCCATATATAAGGAAAATGGCTAAAAGTATTTTTAAAAATAGAAATAGATATTTCATGATTTTATTGCTTAATTGTGTCTGGATTTTCTAAATACTTATCCATCAAGTAAATCATACTAGCCATAGAAGCACTTCCTAATTCTAGTTCACGTTTGTTTACTTTATCAAACGTATCTGTTGCTGCATGATGATAATCGAAGTAACGTTGCGAATCTGGTCTGTAACCAACCAATGTTGTTTCTTCTGCTTTTAAGGGACTGATATCTGCTCCACTTCCTCCTTTATTGATGTCATGTAATCCGTAAGGAGCTAGTAATTTTTTCCAACTTTTTAACAATTTTGTGTTTCCTGAGTTTGCATCAATTGTAAACCCTCTTGGAGTGTGACCTCCAGCATCAGATTCTAAACCTCCTAAATGATTTTCATTTGTCAATTTAGCTGCATCAGCATACGCATCAGCACCACCACCACCTTGCTCTTCATCCATAAAGAAAACAACACGAATTGTGTTTTTAGGTCTAATGTTGTTTGATTTGAAGATGTGTAATACTTCTAAAGATTGTACAATTCCAGTTCCATCATCATGAGCTCCATCTCCTAAATCCCAAGAGTCTAAATGACCACCAACTACAATTACTTTTTCTGGATTTTTAGAACCTTTAATTTGACCAATCACATTAAAAGATTTCTCCTTAGCTAAATTTTCACAGCTCTGTTTGAAGTAGATTTTTAGTGAAGGATTGTTTTTTAAATCAGTACTCAATCTTTCTGCAGCAATTGTACTAATTGCAGCTGTCGGAATGTATTCACTTTTAGGAATGTCTTCATAACGCATCGTTCCTGTATGTGGATAATCATCTATTTTATTTGTCATAGAACGGACCAAAACGGCTTTAGCTCCAAATTTACCAACCGCTTTTGCGCCAAATACACGTTGACCAACACAGCCGCCATATGCCTGAAAAGTATTGATTAATGTATTGTCAAAAGGTCTGTTAAAAAACACGATTTTACCTCGTAGCTTTTCGCCTAACTCTTCCGCTTCTTTAATGCTTTTTACTTCTATGATTTCTGCTGTAATTCCATTTTTAGGAGTAGCAATTGAGCCTCCTAAAGCGCAAATAGCCATGTTAACTTTTTCCCCACTAATAGAGTAATTGGCAACTTCTTTTTCTCCACGAACCCAATGTGGAACAGTTGCTGGTTGTAGCCAAACAGAGTCTAAGCCTACTTCTTTCATTACACGTTCACCCCAAAGAACTGCTTTTGCAGCTTCTGGAGAACCAGACATTCTTCCGCCAACATTGGTTGTTAAATCACGAAGCCATTCATAGGATTTTCCATGCAATAATGCGCTATCAAATATCTTTTTGATGTTGGATTCATCTGTTTTTTCTTCTGTAGTTAATTCAGTTGAAGTTGTTTTAGGTTTTTTTGTTTCATTACATGCAATTAAAAGAATTGCAAAAATAAATAGTACGGATAGTTTTTTCATTGGGTATCGTTTTAAAGGTGATAAAGCTACATAAAATGCACGAATAAAAGAAAGGCTATTTATTGAGATAGCCTTTCTTTTATTTTAATAAGATGTTTTAAGAGTTGCTGAAATAAATTCAGCATAATAATGCGATTATTAAAAATCAAATTTATAGCTGATTCCACCTAAAACTTGAAATCCTTGAACATTGATGTTACTGAAACGTTGGTAGCCTGAATTTAAAACATTGTTCATTTTTACAAAAGCGGTAAACTTATCATTAAAATGATAACCCCCATTTAGGTTTACATCTATAAAAGATTTTAATGTAACTATTTTGTTTACCGAAGAAGGATAAACACCACTATATCCAATATCTTTTCTGTCGGAAACAAAGAAAATATTTGAGCTAGCATACCATTTGTTTCTTTTGTATTTAGCAAAAAATTCTCCTGTAATTTGAGGTAAGTTCCAAGCTTTTGTTTGGCTTTTCATAGTGTACGAATTAAAAGTTCCATTTGCTCCAACTACGAAGTTTCTATTAATATCTATAGTGAATTCTCCAGAAATTGAAAGTGTTCTAACATCATCATAGATATAAGAAAAAGAGTTTCCATATTCATAGCCTTTTAAAGGGATTGAATTTGCGGTGTTAGTACTTCCATCAGATTTTGAATTGTTTCTTATAAACAAGGGTTTATCATCTTCGTCACTATAGCTTGCTTTTATATCATAACTCACATCTGAAGAAAATTTACCATTAAAACCTCCAAAAAAAATGTATTTCATATTGGTTTGCGTAATAAATTGTGTTGGTGAGAGATATGGGTTTTCAGAAGCAAAATCTTTATATGTATTTGTTTTTAAATCGCCATTTGCACCGATATATAAATTCACGTAATTGGCAACTAAAGGGTAGTGTATATTTACATCTGGATAGATATAAAGCTGACTTATTTTGTGTTCTAAATCTGAAGTAAAATAGATTTTCGCACCTAAATTGAAGGTAAAATCACGGTACTCAAAATTATATTTTGGTAAAACACCAATGGTAAAGAAGCTGTGCTCTAGTTTTGTTGTAGAACTGTATGACTGCCCAAATTCGCCATTTACATAATCTATAGAAGTGTCTATAATTAAGTCGTTAAATCTTCTTCCAATTCTTTTTAACGGAATTTGAAACTGTGGGTTCATTATAAAGCGTAATTCTTTACTAGACAAGCCGTCAGAAAAGAAAGATAAATTCATCTTACTAGAGTTTATATAAGAATCTTCGAAAATAAGTTCTCCTTCAACATCAAAACTGGTGTATGATTGCTCTTCGTTAATTGACGTTATTGTAGTTGGCGTAAAGATTGTTGTGCTAGGTAGTCCATACCAATTATAGGTGTTTTTTTCAAAATTTGCATCAATTTTCCATGTAAAGTAACGCTCTTCTTGTTTGTAAAATGCTCCAAAATTCATATTAGAAAAATTGCTATTTAGTGGAGTCTCATCAATACTGTTTTCTGATGATATATATTTAGCATATACACCAAAGCTATTTTCAAAACGAGTTGCATGATGTAAGAACATTTCTATAAATGGAGTGGTGTTATTTCCGAATCCTGTAGCCAAATAATTTTTATACAAACGCTCTTTAACTCCCATGCTAATCCCTTTGGCAACTCCACTTTTAGGAATGAATGTTGAGGCAACAGGAGCAGAGAATATTTGATATTTTAATTGCTTCTTTTTTGTTTTAGCACCTAGCTGAATTTTCGGATTCTTTTTAATTTTAAAAGCATCAGAGATTGTAGGAGTATATGAAGTAACAACATTAATTACTTCTGTTTTTATAGTGTCTTTTGCTTGCTTGTTATTTTGAGAAAAGACAATAGTACTTAATGTACATAAGCAAAGTGTGAATACAATTTTTCGCATTTTTAATCTCTTTTAGTTGTTGTTAGGGCTTACAGATTCGTTTGTTTTTGCTTCGTTTATTTTAATATTTGATAACTCTTTTTGAGCATCTAATAGTACATCATCAAACTGTTTGAAGTTTTTAATGATGTTTTCTAAAATGTACGTTGCTTGGTAGGCGTCTTTTAAACCATAATGATTTTTAGCCATAATAATGTAGCTTTTTACACCCCAGTATTTATAAGTAGAATAATCAGCAATTAACGTTTGAATAATTTTATTAGAGGCGTCGTATTCTTTATTCTGATTTTTAAAGTAGGCATTAAAATATAAAGCTTCTGCTTTTAATTCTCCGTTTGCATTACGTTCAACTTCACTATAATACTCTTCTGCTCTAATTAAATCATCTGTTTTAAAAGCAGAACGTGCAATAATAATTTTTGCATCAAACTCTACATTTTTATCTAGCTTGTCTTTTAGTAATACTTTTTCGGCATAGTCTACAGCTTCTTTAAACAGGTTAGCTTCATAGTACCCTTTCATTAAATTACTTTGCGCAAATAAGATGTTTTGTGGGTAATTAGCCTCTTGTTCTAATCTTACTAAAAGTGGCGTGGCGTTTATCCAATCTTCTTTTTCTAAATAGATTTGAGATAATTTATTTAAAGATTCTTCACTAAATTCACTTTGAGATTGATCAACGACAAATGTATAATACACTGCGGCTTTCTCATTCTGATTTGTTTTAGATAAAGATTGTGCCAAATAAAAATTCGCCTTTAAAGCATGTAATCCATTCGGAAACCCATTTATATATTTTGTAAAACCTTTAATAGATTTTTCTGTGTTATTTTCTAGAAATTTATTTTCTGCAGCTTCATACGTTATGTTGTCTAAATCAGCATCTGTAACTTTTACAAAACTGATGTTCTTAACCCAAGCAGCATATAAATCTACCTGACCTAAGTCTACATATACATTTTTTGCATTTGTAACAGCTTCTTTTGCTTCATTTGAATTTGGATAAGAACTTACAATTTTTTTGAATTTATTTAACGCTTGTGTGTTTTCATTATCGCTGTAATACACCAATCCTTGACGTAATAATGCTTTTGGCAAATAAGAACTTCGTGTGTGTTTTGTAATTAATGTTGTGTACGTTTTATGTGCTTCTGAATTATTTTTGGCAGCTACATATGTATTTGCTAGTTGAAACAACGCATCATCTTGTAAGCTTGTGTATTCGTAATTAGCAATTAATTCTTTCAAGTTGTCTATTTTCTTAGAATTATCACCTAAAAAACCAAAGCTAATTGCTTTTTGATACACTGCATAATCAGAACCAATGCCTAAGTTATTAATTACTTTATCGTAAGCAGTAATCGCATTTCCATATTTTTTTGTTACAAAATAACAATCAGCTAACCTAATATTAGCGTCATCTAATAATGAATTGTCTTCTTTTGTTTTAGCTACAAAAGCACTAAAAGAGTTTGCAGCGTTATCATACTCTTTTAATTTAAAATAACTGTAAGCAATAGTGTAATTAATGTTTTTGTATTCTTCAATTTTTGAAGCTCCAGAAGCGTGTTTAAAAAGAGTAAACCCGTCTAAAGATTTTTGAAAATTTGACAATTGAAAATCTGTTTCTGCTTTCCAATACATTGCAGAAACCTTAATTGTATTGTCTTCTGATTTTGTGGCTACTTCAAAATAAGGATATGCTTTTTGCAATTTTTTTAAATTGAATAATTGCACGCCTCTATAGAAAGAAACATCTTTCGTCAGTTTTCTATTTTCTTCACTTCTTTTCTTCTCTAAATAATCTAAGGCACCTTGGTAATCTTGCTGAAATAAATAAGAGGTAACCACCAATTGATTCATTTCTTGGTAATATGGAGATTTAGGATATGCAATTAAAAAATCTTGTAAAACCTCAGCAACACTTTTATAAGGATTTCCTTCTTCATAACTTAATTTGGCATAATTTAAAAATGCATCTTCTTTGATTTTTAAATCATAATCCATTTCACTAGCACTTTTAAATGCGTTTAAAGCCTCAGGTTTTCTTTCTAGATATAAATAACTCTCCGCTAAATGATAATAGGCATTTTGCGAAACATTGTTTTTGTCTCCAATAATTCTATTGAAATTTTTTACAGCATTTTCAAAGTCGTTTTGTTTGTAATACGTGTATCCCAATTGATAATAATCTGTGTTATTCCATTTTCCGCGTTTTCCTTTATAGGCTCTTAAATAGGGTAAAGCTTCGGTGTATTTTTTAAGATTGAAATAGCTTTCTCCAATAATTTTAGAGATGTCAGAACTGTTTTTTTGTTTTTTATTTATCAATAATTTTTTTCCGATTTCAATACATTTTTCAAAACGTCCATCTTTAAAACTAATATCTAATAAATAATAAGTTGCTTCATTTGTATAAGACGCTTGCTTTGCAATTTCTGTTAAATGTATTTCTGCAGTGTCATAATCTGCTTGCTTGTAGGCAATAAATCCATAGTAATACCTTGAGTCATTTCCATAACGAGCATCATTAATTAAGGGTAAGAATTTTTTTCTTGCTAATTTTAAATTCCTTGTGGCTAATAACGCATACCCCATTTTAAAGTTTAATTCCTTGCGATTGTCAACAGATAATAACTCAGGGTTTACTTTAGAATACCATTTCAATGCATATGATGCTTTTTTGTTTGAGAAATAATAATTTCCAACATTTAAAAAAGCTTTTTCTTTTTTATTGCTATTTGGATTGTTTTCAACAAAACTCAAAACCATTTTGTCTGCTTCTGTCTGATGTAGTTTGATGGCACACATTGCCGAATAATATTCAGAATCAGATTTTAAACGTATTGTGTTTTTATTTTGTTGGGCTACTTCTTTAAACGTTTTCTGAGCCGCAGCATATGCTTTGTTGTTATACAGTTTAATTGCATGGTTATATGCCGTTAAATCATTTGCATTCATTTCTGTTTGTTGAGCAGAAATATGCGAAGAAATTAAAGTAAATATGACTAAGAAAGCGAATTTTGTTAAAAAGCGAACATTCATTTTATACTAGGATTTTGGGCTGTTTGAAAACTATAACGGAGTTTTTTTTATTTTGTTTGATGTAAAATTAAAAAACGCAACGTAGTCTATAGTCCAAAGATAAAAATTGTAAAAGATTAATCCTCTTAATATTTCTTTAAACTCACAAGAAAATGATAAATTTGTAAAAACTACTTTCTTATGGCAGATGCAATATTACATTTAGAAGAGGCAGATATTTATCAAAGAGACAATTTGGTGCTTTCTAAAGTTAATTTAAGAATTGATAAAGGTGAGTTTTTCTATCTTATTGGAAAAACAGGAAGTGGAAAAAGTAGCTTAATGAAAACGTTATACGGAGATTTATTGTTGAAAAACGGTAAAGGAGCTATTGTAGACTTTGATTTAAGAGCATTAAAAGAAAAAGACATTCCTTTTTTAAGAAGAAAAATCGGAATCGTATTTCAAGACTTTAAGTTGTTAAACGACAGAACTATTTTTGATAATTTATTATTTGTTTTAAGGGCTACAGGCTGGAAAGACAAAGATAAAATGAGGACTAAAATTCATGAGGTTTTAGATAAAGTAGGCATGAGAACCAAAGACTACAAAAAACCTTTCGAGCTTTCTGGTGGAGAACAACAGCGTGTTGCAATTGCTAGAGCGTTATTAAATGATCCAGAATTGATTTTGGCAGATGAGCCAACCGGAAATTTAGATCCTAAAACCTCTTTAGAGGTAATGCAGTTGTTAAATGATATTCACCAAAGTGGAAAATCAATTTTAATGGCAACCCATGATTATGCTTTAATTGTAAAGTTTAAACAGAAAACAAT
>JBLFXB010000052.1:0-15246 GCA_047611925.1 Polaribacter sp. | reverse complement strand
ACAAAATTTAATCGTTTTCTACCTGTAATTGGAACGGTACTGCACTCTATTAATAAAAATGCAATACATACTACTGTTATATATTTTTTCATGATGCTTATTTTATGTGTATTTGACTCAATCAATGGATTTAAAGTCACAAAAATTTTAATTACATATTAAGTTTTAACGGAATATAAAATTAAGTATTCTTTCGTTAAGAAAAGAAAAATAATTTGTATAAATTGTAAGCTGTTTTTAATCATATTCACCAAACTCTAAAGTTTTAAAACATGAAAAAATTTATCTTGCTTATGCTTATTGGTGTATTGTATAGCTGTACTGCAAATGCACAACAACAAAAAGCAGCAACTACAGCCTATAAAATTGTAAAAACGGATACAGAGTGGAAGCATTTATTATCTCCTGCTCAATATAATGTTTTAAGAAAATCTGGCACAGAAAAGCCTTTTGCGCATCCTTTTAATACCAATAAAGCAATTGGAACTTATGTTTGTGCCGCTTGTCAAACTCCCCTTTACAAATCTATCTATAAATATGATTCAAAATCTGGATGGCCAAGCTTTGATAGAGCAATCAAAAAAAATGTTGAATTGGATGTCGATTATAAAATTGGATATGCGAGAACAGAATTAAAGTGCAATACATGTGGCGGGCATTTAGGTCATTCTTTTGAAGATGGACCTAGAAAAACTACTGGAATTAGGCATTGTATTAATGGAGCTGCGTTACAATTTATTCCCGAAAAATAATTTTTCAATAAACTCAGAATAGCCTATCTTTCGTTTTCATCTTTAAGATAAATGCATGAAAAAGTATAAATTTCCAAGTGCGCAAACCGTACTATTATTAATTGCTGTTGTTGTAGCATTATTAACTTGGTTAATTCCTTCTGGTCAGTTTGATAGATTGACCTATCAAAAAGAAGACAATACTTTTATAACAACAAATAATAGCGGTAGTAAAACTCTAGAAGCTTCACAAAAAAACTTAACAACATTAGGAATTAGTATTCCTTTAGAAAAATTCACTTCTGGCGCTATTAACAAACCTATTAGCATTCCTAAAACCTATCAAAAGCTAGAAGCAAAGCCACAAGGGTTTAAAGAATTTGTGTTAGCTCCTTTAAAAGGAATTATTCAAGTTGCAGATATCATCATCTTGGTTTTGTTTATTGGCGGCTTGGTCGCTATTGTAAATTACACGGGTGCTTTTGAAGCTGGAATATCAAGACTTTCTGAAGTTTTTAAAGGACGTGAATACTTACTAATCATAATTGTTACTACTTTGATTGCAATGGGAGGAACTACATTTGGACTTGCTGAAGAAACCATTGCCTTCTACCCTATTTTAGTTCCGGTTTTCTTAGCTGCAAAATATGATGCAATTGTAGCTTTAGCTTCAATTTATATTGGTTCTACAATTGGTGTTATGATTTCTACCATCAATCCTTTTAGTACAATTATTGCATCAAATTCGGCTGGAATTAATTGGACTACTGGATTAAACGGCAGGTTTATTATGTTGGCATTCGGACTAATCATTTGTATTATTTACATTATTAGATATGCACAACGTGTTAAAAAAGACCCAACAAAATCACTCATATATGATCAAAAAGAAGAAATAGAAAAGCTCTTCCTATACAGTAGTACCGAAACCATAAAATTTACTTTTAAATTAAAATTAGTGCTGTTCATTTTTGTAGCTTGTTTTATTATAATGGTGTATGGAGTGAGTAACTTAGATTGGTGGTTTTTAGAAATGACTGGCATATTTTTCGTGGGTGCTGTTCTTATTGGTTTTATCATGAGAATTAATGAAACTACTTTTGTAAACACTTTTATAAAAGGCGCAAATGAACTCTTAGGAGTTGCTTTTATTATTGGTTTGGCACGTGGAGTAACTGTTTTAATGGAAGATGGTTTGATTAGTGATACATTGTTGTTTTATGCAAGTTCGGTTACGGACGGAATGCATAAAGGCCTGTTTATAAATACCATGTTATATGTCTATAGCGGGCTATCCTTTTTTATTCCGTCATCATCAGGAATGGCCGTGTTAACAATGCCTGTATTATCTCCACTAGCTGATGGTGTTGGTGTTGGTAGAGAAGCTGTGGTAAATGCCTATCTCTATGGAATGGGTTTGTTTACCTTTATAAACCCAACTGGAATTGTTTTAGCTTCACTGGCAATAGTTAAAGTTAGCTTTGCTAAATGGTTAAAATTTGTGTTGCCTTTGGTTTTCCTTTTAGCAATTCTTTCAATGATTGCATTAACGATACAAGTATATTTATAATATGGATTTAAGTTATATACCAAGTGTAATCAAACAGTTTGAGTACAACAAAAGTTTAGGAGACAAAACATTCAATCAATTGACAAAAGAACAGTTGTTCTGGCAATTTAATGATGAAAGTAATTCAGTTGCCACTCTTGTAAAACACATCTCTGGAAATATGCTTTCTCGTTGGACTAATTTTTTAACTGAGGATGGAGAAAAACCATGGAGAAAGAGAGACGAAGAATTCATCAACTCTTATACAACTAAAGAAGAAATGATAAATGAATGGGAAAAAGGGTGGAAATGTTTGTTTGAAAACTTACATGAAATTACCCCAGAAAATAGTGATAAAATTGTTTACATTAGAAATGAAGGACATACAATTACGGAAGCTATAAATAGACAACTATGCCATTATTCATATCATATAGGACAGATTGTAATGCTTGGAAAAATGACTAAAAATACCGATTGGCAAACAGTATCTATTGCCAAAAATGCTTCTAAATCTTATAACGAAGAAAAATTTTCTCAGAATAAAGAACGCAAACATTTTATTGATGGTTTGTAACCTGTAATTGCCAAGCAATTGAAAATTCTTGATTAGGCACTATTGTTTTCAATCCTATTTTATTATTAAAACTATTAGAAATTCCGGTTGTTGGTTCTATAGCAATAACATTTTCTTTTGGAGGTGTATACACTTGTAAAAAACTATTATCTGAATCGGAATTTAAATTAAGCGTATAATTAGGAGTCTTAAATTCAACTGTATTTGAGTTTAAAAAGTAACAATCGTCTAGCTTTTCATCTTCAATTTTAATTTCGGAATTGCTAGTATACATTTCTGTATCTAGCGTAATTAATCCTTTATCAAAAAGAACTTTTGTATCGCTATCAAACTTTAAAATACTTTTATATAAATCTGAACTGGTAAAATACGGATGCCAACCAATTGTAAACGGAAATGATTTATTAGAGGTATTTAACACGTTTACTTTTAACGCTAACGAATCATTCTGTAAAACATACGTTAATTGAATTTTATAGGTAAACGGAAACCCTTTTGTGAGTTTTGTCTCATTATACTCTAATACTATTGAAGCGGTATCAGACTCTAACTGTTGTTCAATAATTTGAAACTCTTTATCATACACAAAACCATGTAAGGAATTATTTCTTTCTAATTCATTTATTTCTGTTTGATACTGTACATTTTCAAACGAATATGCTCCATCTTCTATTCTACTTGCAAAAGGAAACAAAATAGACGAAGCGTATGTCTCTTGGTATTTTAAAGGATGTAAGTCTTGAATTAATGGAACAGAATTTAAAGTTAGTTCTTGCAAACTCGCTCCTTGATTTAATACAATTTTAGCAGAAGATGTGTCATTAAAAATTTTAACAACTTTTAAGTTGCTTTCAGAATCTTGAATTTGTTTAATTTGAAATGACATGCTTGAATTTTACACAAATCAATCAAAAATTACAGTGAATTCCTAATAATATGAAAAAAGAATTAATTTCCTTCGAACCATTGTTTAAAAGGAGATACTTTTTCTCTACTGACAACGATCTCTTTTTCATTAAAAACATTCAGAATAATTTTTAATCTACTATTAGAATACACCACGACATCTTTAATATCAGAAATATTGACAATAAATGTTCTATTTACTCTGTAAAAATCAGAACTACTCAATACATCTTCCAAATGCTCTAATTTGTAATCTAAAATGTATTTTTTCTTTTCTTTTGTAATTAGATATACCGTTCTTCCTTCTGCATAAAACAAAGAAATTTCATTCGTTTTAATTGAATGAATGTGGTTTCCTAAACGCACTAAAAAACGATCTTTGGTTTTCTTTTCTGCAATTTCTTTTACCGCATTTTGTACATGATCATTTCCTGCAAAAACATATTGAAGTTTTTTAAGTTTCACCATGGCATTTGAAACATCTGTAAATGTGATGGGTTTTAAAATATAATCGATACTATTTACTTTAAAAGCATCAATAGCATACTCATCAAAAGCTGTTGTAAAAATAATTGGCTTGGCAATTTGTACTTGATTAAATATTTCAAAACTCAGCCCGTCTGTTAATTGAATATCCATAAAAACAACATCGTAATCTTGGTTGTTTTGAAACCAAAACACGGCATCAGAAATACTAGATATCTTTTCTAAGATGACTACATCGGGATTGTATTTAAGCAAATAACGCGCTAACTTATCAGCGGCTAAACTTTCGTCTTCTATGATTACTGCTCTCATTGCTTATTCTTTAATATTTAATGTTGGTATAGAAATCGTTCTTTGATTTTCTTTTTCTGATATCAATATAGATTCAGTACTATAAATACTATAAACCCTATTCAAATCTTCAATGTTTTTATATGTAAACGCATCTGTAATTTTATCCACTTTAGAATAACTTAGGGCAAAAAAGTTATCTTTATTTTCTATATATATATCTAAATTCACTTTCGTAGAAACTATTGTTGTTTTTATAATTTGCTCAATAACATAGAGTAAAGTTCCTGGAACAATTAAGAATTTAAAATGCTCATTTACATTCATCTTTATCTTTCTATACGGCAAATGGTTGTATACTTTAATCAATTCGTTTACAATATTTAATTCCTCACTTGCAATTACCAGTTGATCCTTTTTACTAGCTAAAATATATCTGTAAATAGTGGCTAAATTATCCATAAACTCATCAACTAAGTTTTTGTCTTCTTTTATTAAAACCAATAAAACTTCAAAACTTTCGAATAATAAACTAGGGTTTATCTCTCTTTTAAATTGTTTAAAATCTTCTTCTATATTTTCTTTAATTAACAATTCATTTTCTAGCTTTTGAGTATTGATTTTATTTAGATATTGGTGACTTAAATTTAATAACACATAAGCAATTGGAATACTACAATAAATACTACTAAAAGTTAGCAGCTCTTCTGTTAAAGGTGCGTAACCAGAAGCATATAAGTAGTAAGAAATAATTAGTACCGTAATTATTGTTGCACTTGCAACTAAAGAAACAATAATATGAATTAACAACATCAATACCGTTCCAAAAAAGTTGGGAATACGCTTAAAGAACCATAGCAAAAAACGAGAAAACTCATGAACAATATAAGACAACGTAATACAAACGTATAATTCTTGACTTAAAAATTCTTCTTGTAATTGGACAATATTGTTATTGATCAATAAGATTAATAAATACGCAATTACCCCACTAAAAAAGGGACTTAAAAACCTAAAAACCGGTATGTGTATGAATAATTTATTCATCGGATAATAGGTAGTTTTACTAAGAATACATTTCCGTTACTAATTGAAATTCCTTTTTTAGCTAGTAATAAATAACGTGTATTTATGTTTTTTAACCCAATATGAAAAGAAGTTCTATTTGATGGTTCTTCAGTAATGTTATTTTTTACACAAATATGGCTTTCCTCTACATAAACTGAGACATGTAAAGGATTCTCTAAATCCATTGTATTATGTTTTACGGCATTCTCAATCAACATTTGTATCGTTAATGGCGGTATTTGAGTTTGATGTAAATCCTTTGATATTTCTATCTCAATTTTTAATTTATTCTCAAATCTTGTTTCTAATAAATATTGATAGGATGCTACAAATTGCAATTCTTCTTCTAAGGAGATCAGCATAGAATTGTAACTGTTTAACGTAAACTGGTACATATTTGCTAACTTTCTAATAAACAGTTCAGACTTCTTTGTATTTGTGTGTACTAATGAAGAAATAGTATTTAAACTGTTGAATAAAAAATGTGGACTTAATTGAGATTTTAGAGCTTTTAATTGTAAATCTATCTGTTTTCGCTCTTGTTTAACCGATTCAATTTGTAAAGTAGCAAATGAGTAATAAGAATAGAATGCAAAATAGATTACAGAATATACCATTAATAATATGCACAATAGAATTGATAATTTTATTACCGTTTCTTGGTATTCTGTAAAGAACTCCTCATTTGCAATGATACTCTTTGAATACAAATAGATAAACCCAAAAATAATACTAAAAGCTACTAACATTTGTAGTACAAACCCAATAAACAAACGATTATTAGTTTGTGTTTGCCAAGGATACAGCTTGTCTAACTTTATTCCTATAAAATAGAGAACATAGGTTACTAGTACACCTAAAAAAACAGACAAAAGCCCTATTTTAATTGTATATTCTTGGAGTTCTCCTTGGTTACTAATAACTAGATAATAACTCAATATAAAACTAAGAACAGCACTTGAAACAACAATAATTAGATGCTTTTTCAAAGGTTTTTTTTATTTTGGTTAAATACTTTTTTTGAATTTTAAATATACTCAATCTTATTCGAATTACTCTGAATAAGATTGAGTATTGAATGGTTACTTACTCGTTAAGAGCTTTCATTACTCTACCGTAATACGTGTCTGAATTAACACTCTTAGCAGATTTTCTATAAACATTTTTTACTTTTTCTGAAGACCTATTTACTTGTTTTGAAAAAGATATTAATACTTTTGATAAATAACTACTAGAATTAATAGCGCTACTAGCAGATTCCATCATCTTAATTAATTGCCTTTCTGATAACCTGTTATCAGAGGCCATTTTTCTGTAGAGAGTTGCTAAATAAGAATCAGAACTAATATTTTCTTCCATAATTTCTAAAACAGTATCTAAAGAAGATTTGTTAAAGTTGTTTTTTAATAATTCAGTAATAACTGAAGAGATATAGTGATCCGATTTAATATCGCTTACAGTAGATAAAAACTGAACATACGCTTTCGCAGATAAATTCTTGCTTTTTAAAGCCATTTTAAGAACATTCGTTTTATAATGGTCTGAATCTATATCTTTAGTTAAGGTTAAAATCTTAGCCATATTTTCATCATTCAACGTTCTGTTTTTCATAATACTCTTTAATAACTGAGTGAGATAATGATCTGAGCTAATTCCTTTTGTAATTTCTAATAAGCTTCCTAATTGTTTATCTGATATTGAAGAGTCTTCTATTACTTTCTTTAAAACACTAGTTATATAATGATCAGAATCAATACTTTTTGTTGCTTCTATATAAGCTAAAATAGTGCTGTCATTTTTTAAAAATGCTTTTTGGTTACTCTTTAAAATTTGAGATACATAATGGTCAGATTTGATATGTTTTCCTGCAGACTCAATAGTTTTAACCATATCGCTAGTGGTTAAATTCTTTTCAAGTAATAATTTGATATAAGTAGACTTTACAAAATCACTTTTCATTTTACTTACTTCTGCTAACACATTAGAAGCGCCACCTTTTCTGTAAAAACGATCTACTCTTCCTTTTGCGCCAATAGTTGTCGTTCTTAAAACTTCTGGCAAAATATCTGCCAACCATTTTTTTCCAGCTGTATTGTATGGCTTTTCAGACCAACCAACAAAATATTTCCTTACTAAAGTTCCAGATTCATTATGAATTAAAATTCTTCTTTTTGTACCAAAACTTGATTTTTTAATTTCTATAAACCCTCCTCTAGAAACGCCAGCAATATCTCTATCATCATTAGACAATGTAATATCTCCTTCATATTCTATTCTAAAATCTTTCTGACCATTTTTAACATGATATGTTCTCACTCCTTTTTTAGTAGTAGAACTTATGGAAACGTTATTTTTGTTAGAAGTTGTAATACTCGTTTGTGCAGACGTATTTTGCGTACATAAAAAAGCAAGCGTTAAAACTGCTGTGAAAATTGATTTCTGAATGATTGCTATTGTTCTCATGATTATATTTTTTCTGTTTGATGAAACAAATGTATGTGAGATCTTTCCCTAAAAAAAAACAAATGTAATCAACTGTTTTATTTTTGTAGTGAACTGTAAATACCTTTTTATTTCTTACATTTAAACGATTAAAAATTTATGCAATGAAGAAAGAGGAGATTACTGATATATTAGAAAAGAAACATCAAAATTTGTTTGATTGGCTAGAGAAACAACCAGACGATACTTGGGAAAAAGGACCAGAAGGGAAATGGACAACAGGACAACATGTTTTACATTTAATCAATTCTATTAAGTTATTAAACAACGCTTTAAGCTATCCAAAATTTATACTGAAATATAAATTTGGGGTATCTAATAGAGACGCTAGAAGTTATGACGTTGTTTCTGCCAAATACCATGAAAAATTAATCAAACATCAAGACCTATCTAAAGCTTTTAATAAAAGTTTAAAAACGCCAACATTGTCTGAAAGGAAAAGAGTACTTGTTATGCTTCAAATTCAGAATAAAAAATTACAGCACAAAACTAAGAAATGGAAAGACAAAGAATTAGATACGTTGCTAATTCCTCATCCTTTAATGGGAAAAATGACGGTAAGAGAAATTATTATGTGGACAGCGCATCACACTGCACATCACACAGAAACTTTAATTGAAAACTATTAAATGAAAAAAATTATTTCCAAACCACATTTCTTCTTTTTTGGTTTGATTCCAATACTCCTAATTTTAGGCTTCCTTTATAAAAAAGAAACCATAGACGTTAACATATCATACACTTATTACGTTATAGCATATCATCACCTAAGCTATTTATTTGCTGTCTTTTTCGGATTAGTTGGGCTAAACTACTTCTCTCTTTACTGGGTACAAAAAAAGCCTATCAAATGGATGACGTTAATACATATTATACTTCAAGTACTTGCATTGCTATTCTTTTTCACAAAAGATAAATGGAACTGGCTAGAAAAAAACAACTCTTCACCTGACTTAAATATGGCTATTGATTATTCAAATCTAATGCTGATTTTATCAATATTGTTCTTTATTCTCTCTGCTTTTATTCATTTAATCAACTTCTTTGTAAGCCTAATAAGTAAATCAAAATAACCCTAGTAATTTTTCTTTAAAAATCGTGGAGTTTCTTATATTTGTGCTTCCAAAAAAAGAACACAGAACACATGTTTAATAATTTAAGTGATAAATTAGATAAAGCCTTACACACATTAAAAGGTCACGGTAGTATTACAGAAGTTAACGTTGCAGAAACACTAAAGGAAGTTCGTAGAGCTTTATTAGATGCCGATGTTAACTTTAAAATCGCCAAAGATTTCACCAAAAAAGTACAAACTCAAGCACTAGGACAAAACGTTTTAACGTCATTAAACCCTGGACAATTGATGGTGAAGTTAGTTAAGGACGAATTAACTGAATTAATGGGTGGAGAAACTGTAGGTGTAAACCTAGGTGGCTCTCCAACAGTAATTTTAATGTCTGGTTTACAAGGATCTGGTAAAACAACTTTTTCTGGAAAATTAGCAAACTTCTTAAAAACTAAAAAAGCAAAACAGGTTTTATTAGTTGGTTGTGATGTATATCGTCCTGCAGCCATAAATCAATTACAAGTTGTTGGAGAACAAATTGGTGTTGAAGTATATGCAGAAGTTGGCAACAACAATCCTGTAGAAATTTCTCAAAATGCTGTTAAGCATGCAAAAGCAACTGGTAAAAATGTGGTCATTATTGATACCGCCGGTCGTTTAGCTGTTGATGAGACAATGATGACAGAAATCTCTAACATTCATAAAGCTGTAAATCCACAAGAAACATTATTTGTGGTGGATTCTATGACTGGGCAAGATGCTGTAAATACAGCAAAAGCCTTTAATGATGTCTTAAATTTTGATGGTGTTGTTCTTACAAAGTTAGATGGTGATACTCGTGGTGGAGCTGCCTTAACAATAAAATCTGTTGTAAATAAACCAATTAAGTTTATTGGTACTGGAGAAAAAATGGAAGCTATTGATGTT
Organism: Polaribacter sp.; assembly: GCA_047611925.1. GTDB lineage: Bacteria > Bacteroidota > Bacteroidia > Flavobacteriales > Flavobacteriaceae > Polaribacter. The sequence goes on along the minus strand of JBLFXB010000052.1, from coordinate 5,143 downwards.
TTTCATCCAGATCGTATGGCAGACAGAATCTTGGGAATGGGAGATGTTGTATCTCTTGTAGAACGTGCTCAAGAACAATTTGATGAGGAAGAAGCAAGAAAACTACAAAAGAAGATTGCTAAAAACCAATTTGGTTTTGACGATTTCTTAAGTCAGATTCAACAAATCAAGAAAATGGGTAACATGAAAGATTTGATGGGTATGATTCCTGGTGCTGGTAAAGCGTTAAAAGATGTAGATATTGATGATGATGCTTTTAAAGGAATTGAATCAATTATCCATTCAATGACACCTTCAGAAAGAAGTACCCCTAATTCTATTGACTCCAGTAGAAAGAAACGTATTGCAAAAGGATCAGGAACTACAGTGCAAGATGTAAATCAATTAATGAAACAGTTTACACAGATGAGCAAAATGATGAAGATGATGCAAGGCGGCGGCAGTAGAAAGATGATGCAAATGATGAAGGGAATGAAATAAAAATTAAAAAAAGAGATAAACTATGTTTATCTCTTTTTAGCTTATATAACAACAATTATGATATTATTAGACGGTAAAGCAACATCAAATCAAATCAAAGAAGAAATTGCTATAGAAACAAAGCTATTGGTAGAGAAGGGAATTAGAGCTCCTCATTTAGCAGCAATTTTAGTTGGTGGTGATGGCGCTAGCTTAACCTATGTAAATGCGAAAGTAAAAGCATGTGCTAAAGCAGGATTTGAATCAACATTGGTTCGTTTATCAGAAGAAGTATCAGAAAAGGAATTGTTAAACGAAATTGAAAAGCTAAATACAAATCCAGAAATTGATGGGTTTATTGTTCAATTACCACTGCCAAAACATATTGATGAGCAGAAAGTTTTAATGGGTATAAATCCAGATAAAGATGTAGATGGATTTCATCCAACAAACGTTGGGAAAATGGCGTTAAACCTTCCTACCTTTTTACCTGCTACTCCATTCGGAATTTTACAATTAATAGAAAGATACAACATAGAAACTAGCGGTAAACATGTTGTTGTTATTGGTAGAAGTAATATTGTTGGTAGCCCTATGAGTATTTTAATGGCTCAAAAAAGAACTGCTGGAAATGCTACTGTTACCATCACCCATAGTAGAACTAAGAACTTAAAAGAAATTACTTTACAAGCTGATATTATTGTGGCTGCTTTAGGTATTCCTGAGTTTTTAACTGCAGATATGGTAAAACAAGATGTTACGATTATTGATGTTGGAATTACAAGAATTGTAGATAACTCAAAGAAAAATGGTTTCCGTTTGGTTGGTGATGTTCATTTTGAATCTGTTTCAAAAAAAGCAAGTTATATTACTCCTGTTCCTGGTGGCGTAGGACCAATGACAATTGCTATGCTAATGAAAAACACATTATTAGCAGCTAAAAGAAGAGGTTAATTCTCTTCTCTATGCACTAAGTCAATTGAAAAGGCAGGCAAACAAACAGCTAAATACACACACTCTTCATCAAAAGGATTTGAATATTGAACACGCGTATTTTTATTTATCTTTATTGATTGCCCAGCTTCTAATACAACTGTTTCATCATCAATAACAAATTGTTTTTTTCCTTTTATTATATAAGTATACTCATCAAACTCTGGTGTTTGGAATGGCTCACTCCATTTAGATGGTGCAATCATATGAGCAATACTTATTTGAGAATCTTTATTTGTAGCAGTCCCAAAATGTTCTTCAATTAATTTACCATCTGTAGTTGGCACAATAAATGGTGCTTTTTGTATGGTGTAATTTTTACTCATACCGTATTAATTAAACCAAACAATAAAAGATTTAACTCTTGCTAAGCCTGGAATTTGTTCTAAACTGACTTTTTGCGTACTAAAATTTTTCAACCCTAAATCTTCTTTATCTAAAGCAATTGTTACGTTTAAATCATCTATAAACAAGGTTGCAGAACTTAAAGAAGTTTCTACTTTGGTAATTGTATTATTCAAATTAATATCTTCAAAAGAAGAACTTAATGTAATTCCTGAATTGGTTTTAAATCGATCATCAAAAATTTGAATGCTTTTTATTGTAGAAGTAGAATCTAATTGTTCTTTAGGAACAATGGTTAATAAATGGTTCCCTCCTTTTTCATAGATTAAATACTCATCATCATCCTGAAAATAGTTATCCCCTAAAGAACCTTCACTAAGGTTTTCAACAATAGAGTCTTTTGCAAAAATTTTATGTATATCTAACATCGTAGTAACTGTAGTCAATTTACCAACTTTACCTTTTGATATATTAAACGTATTACCATCTCCACATTGAATACATAATAATGTTACAACACAAACAATACACAGTCTTAAAATATTTTTAATCATTCCTATTATAGTTTTTGATAATTACTTAACGGTTTATTTTAGCATTTCTTATATAATGCCCCTAAAAGTAATCAAACTTTAAATCATATAAAATATTTATAGCCCAATATAACTGTAAAAAAAAGTTAAACTTAGCTAATTTACTGGATTTAAGCCATTAAAGATTCCCTCATAATAAATCAATTACTAGATGATCTTACAATTAATTCTATTTCTTTCAGTATCTTTGCCAACCAATGAAAAAAGAGGTTAAAGAATTAATAAATAAAGGAGAAATGCTTCCGCTAATGGAAGAATTTTATACGATTCAAGGTGAAGGTGCTCATACTGGTACAGCTGCATATTTTATAAGAATTGGCGGTTGCGATGTTGGTTGCCATTGGTGTGATGTTAAAGAAAGTTGGGATGCTAATTTACATCCTCCAACACATACTGATCTTATTGTAAATAATGCTAAAAAGCACACTAACACAGTTGTAATTACTGGTGGAGAACCTTTAATGTGGAGTTTAGATTATATTACTTCTGAATTGCAAAAAAACAATATGAAGACTCATATTGAAACTTCTGGAGCGTATGCTTTTTCTGGTACATGGGATTGGTTTTGTTTATCACCAAAAAAAACAAAATTACCTTTAGATGAAGTGTATGATAAAGCTGATGAATTGAAAATGATTATTCATAATATGAATGATTTTAAATTTGCAGAAGAAGAAGCCTCTAAGGTTGTTAGTACTTGTCAATTATATCTACAACCTGAATGGAGTAAAAGAGAAAATATGATTCCTGTTATTGTAGATTATGTAATGAAAAATCCTAAATGGAAAATATCATTGCAAACACATAAATATTTAGATATACCATAAAAAGAAAAAGCAGCCAATAGGCTGCTTTTTCTTTTTATAACTTTTCATGTACTAATTTGAGAATCATTTCAAATTGTTCTTCTCTAGATAGAGTTGAATTATCAATTTCAACAGCATCATCAGCTTTTACTAAAGGAGAATCTTTACGAGTTGTATCCATATGATCACGATCTACAACATTTTTTAAAATAGCTTCGTAACTAACATCTTGCCCTTTATCTTTCAACTCTTTATATCTTCTTTCAGCTCTGGTATCTGCCGAAGCATTCATAAATATTTTAAGCTCAGCATCTACAAAAACTACAGTTCCAATATCTCTTCCATCCATTACAACTCCTTTGTTTTTTCCAATTTCTTTTTGAATAGCAACTAGTTTTTTCCGTACTACAGATATGGCTGATACTTTACTCACAAGGTTAGAAACATCTAGCGTTCTAATTTCGTTCTCAACATTAACATCATTTAAATACATATCTGCATTACTAGTTAAAGTATTTAATTGAAAAGAAAGGTGAATCGAGTGTAATTTTTCAGTTAATGAGTCTAAATCAAAAAAATCGTGACCGACCAAACCTTCTTGCATAGCAAATAAGGTTACTGCTCTATACATTGCTCCAGAATCTACATATATATATTCTAGTTCTTTCGCTAACTCTTTTGCTACAGTACTTTTTCCTGTAGATGAAAATCCATCTATGGCAATTGTAATTTTATTTTTCATTTATCTTTTTCTATCTAAATCTATTTGTAAACTAAAAGTACTCACATTTGATGCAGTATGTACTTTAGAATATGCATAATTCAATTTTAATTTATTCATTTTTAAGCCAAAACCAAAGGATATTCCTCCAAATGTACGAACGTTTTGTAACGCATATTCCTGTGATTTTCTAAAATTATAACCTAATCTTAAATTTATTGCACTTTTCGGAAATAATTCAACTCCAATAATAAAATGTCTTAAAGCATTATTTAAAGCCGAAATACTTTCAGTTGTTATATTTCCTTCAATATCTGATGTTTGATTTGAAGGATTACTAACAGAAACATCCCATTGTTGTAAATTATCAATAGTCAAGTACCATTTTATAGGCACATTTTCTAATTGATAAGAACCTCCAAGTAATACTTCAACTGGCAATTTTTCTTGAGTACCAGTAAATGATTGAATTTGAGCACCAATATTTCGAACTACTAATGTAAATACATAAGGCTTATAAGGATTATTATATAAAATTCCGAAATCAGCAACCACTCCACTTGATGCATAAGTACTTATTGTTGAGTTTACAAGTTTCAAATTAGCTCCAGCAAAGACATTTGTCCATGGTAAGTTTATAGCATATCCTATAGAAACAGCAATATCACTAGCATTAAAAGTTCCTGCAATATTTCCATTTTCGTCTGATTCAATTAAACTTCCATAATTTACATATTGAATACCTCCATGTAATGTTCCAAACCTTCTACTAAATCTTTTTGCATAGGAAACAGATCCTATATTTATTCCTGTTAAATATGAAGAATAATTCACAGCAAGTTGATTCTCTAAATCCTCATTAATAACTGAAGGATTCCATAGCGGTTGATTAATGTCATTAACCAATGTTAATATTTTACCACCTAATGCCGTTTGTCTTGCGGATGTAGATATATTCAAAAATTTATATACAGATTCACCTCCAACTTGCGCCTGTAAAGACAAAGTTGATATGCATATCAAAATAAATAATGTAACTGATTTCATAACTGATTACAAAGAAAAGATAATTAGTATCTACAACGTAATAATTGTAAAATATTTTACTTTTAGGCTAAAAAAAAACCTCAATCTGTAAAGATTGAGGTTTGTGATACTGAAACGAGTTCAGTATAAAGAAAGGCAACGACCTACTCTCCCACCTATTGGCAGTACCATCGGCGCAA
>JBLFXB010000051.1:0-15546 GCA_047611925.1 Polaribacter sp. | reverse complement strand
AACGAATTACATTCCTGAAGATAGCGGAACTGTAGAAATTGGCTTTGAAGGTGATGATGAATTCCCTTCCAGCTTTATAGATCAAAGTCTATACGGATTTAAAAAAGGGCAGCAATAAGTAAAACTCACACATCTTATATATGCTAGTAATACAAAAAGAGCGTTTAGCAGATTCTTTCGAATCTATTAAACGCTTTTTTATTTATAATTTCTGTTATAAAAAAATCAATTCTTCATCCCAGGCTGTTTTAATTTCCAATTCGTTTTTGCTTTTTCTTTATCCACCATTTTCTTTACATCTGCTAACAACCTTTTTGCGTCGTATATAATTCCGTCTTTAATCGTGTATTTCACACCGCCAACACGAACCACTTTATTGTCTTTTGTTAGTTTGATTGCTCCTGTTCCATACAACACTTTTAAATTTACTAATGGATTTTCTTCAACAATTACAAAATCAGCTAACTTTCCTATTTGTACAGAACCAATTTTATCATCCCAACCTAGGGCTTCTGCACCATTTAAGGTTGCTGCTCTAATTACTTCTAATGGATGAAAACCTGCTTCTCGCAGCAATTCTAACTCTCTAGCATATGCAAACCCATACAACTGGTAAATAAACCCAGAATCTGTACCAACAGTTACACGACCACCTCTATTTTTATATTCATTAATAAACGTCATCCATAATTGGAAATTCTTTTTCCATTGCACCTCTTGCTCGGTCCCCCAATAATGCCAATAACTTCCATGACTAATTTTACTTGGCTCATAAAATTCCCATAACGATGGCAATGTATAATCTTCGTGCCATTCTGCTCTACGTGCTCTTTGTAAATCTCTACTTGCTTCATAGATGTTAAAGGTTGGATCTAACGTAAAATCTAAACTCAACAATTCATTCATTACTTTATTCCAATGTTTCGAATATGGTTTTGCGGCTTGTGCCCACAATTTCCCTGCTTCCTCAAAACGATGTTGTTCATTTTGATAATTATAATCTAATGGATAATTCTGTACCGTTCTATCTTCAAATAGTGCTTCTGGTAAACCGTACCAATGCTCCATAGAGGTCATTCCTGCTCTAGCAGAATGCAACACATTCCACCTTGCAACACTTAACTGTGCATGATGTGCAGTAGAGCGTAATCCTAACTTTTTATTCTCAGCAATTGCTACAGTCATTATTTCTGGCTCAGCACCAAAAAACTTAATTCCGTCTGCACCATTTTTCGCATTCTTTCGCACCCATTCTCTAGCCATTTCTGGCGTCGTAATTTCCTTCTTACTTCCCGAACCAAAGCCTGTATATTCAAAAATTCTTGGTGCTACAATTTTATTAGCAGCACTTTGGCGTTTTAGTTTCATCGCATTGATTCCACTTGGTTGTCTAACCGAAGTAACTCCATGTGCCATCCATAATTTAAATACATATTCTGGACTTGCTCCTTGAGATGAACCTCCAATATGTCCGTGCATATCTATAAAACCCGGCAATAAATACATCCCGTTTGCATCTAATTCTTTTCCTCCTTTTTTTAATTTTGGTCTTCTCTCCTCTTTGATTTTCACTCCAGGATACCCAACAATTTCCATATTTACAATGGCATTATTTTCTACCACAATATCCATAGGTCCACGAGGTGGAGAACCATCTCCATTAATCAACATAACTCCTCTAATAATTAATTGCGAATGTGGTCCGTCTCCCAAATATTCTTTTTGAGAAAACCCTTGCAAGCTAAAGACAAATGCAAAGATTAGTAGTAGTTTTTTAGTCATTATAGTATGGCTTTAATTTGTTATTGGTTTAAAATTTATTCCCTAAAAACAATGCGTTTAAAAATAATTTATTTGTTCCGTACCAAGCACCTCTAAAATTTGGATTGTCTGCAAAAAGCACTGCTCTACCTTTACCTATCGGACTCACTAGTAAGGATGCTGATGGTTTGATAAATGTATCCAAATTCTTTTGAGTGATAAATCCATCTATATGCGGATTTTCTGAATACTTTGCTACTGTTGCATATGCATTTTTACTCGGTGCTAAAAACACCATATTGTTTTTATACACTGGCACTTTAGCCGTTCTATATCCAAAGCCTAAAGGATGTGTTAGGTCTAAATCTACTTCTAAGATTATTCCTCCAACTCTATCTCTACCTTTATTTTCTCTAGCATCTACATATGGCAATCTTTTTATTTGCTTTTTTTCTTTTGATTTTGATTTTGGCTTTTTAGTCAAACTTTCTTTTACCATTTTTTTATCAATCAGCCATTTAGATGCCCCAGCAATTGTTACAATTGTATTCCCTTTAGAAACCCAACTTTTCAATTTTTGTTGCTGCACAGAATCTAATAAGCTATAACTACCAGAAACGAGTACTATCGTATTGTATTTATCAAGGTTTGCTCTTCTAAAATTATTCATTCTAACTTTTGTAATAGGCATATCAACTCTGGTATCTAATAAATGCCAAACCTCTCCTGCTTCTAAAGAATTTACTCCTTCACCGATTAACATGGCTACTTTTGGTTTACTCAGCGCTCTAAAATTATTAGATCCTAAATCTATTCCCTTGATACTATAACCACTATTAGTTCCAAAAACAGGAACATCATATTTGGCTTGTGCATCTGAAACTATTTGATATACTTCTGAACTTGATTTTTTCTGTTTACTTATCGGAATTAATAAACTTCCGTAATTAAAGTTTTTAGTTCCGTTTGATGTATTTATCGTAAAGGGCTTGAATGCTGCTGCAACTTTTAATCCTTTAGATTGCATGTAATACAAAGCAGCTGGAGTATTATAATCATCCCAATCTATAATATATGCATAGCTTGCTTTTTCTATTTTAGTGTTGTTTACAATGCCTTTTGAAGAAGTGATTTCTGTTCCTAATTTTACAGATTTCAATCCTTTGTACTCCATGTTATAGAAATTAGCAACACTCCAAGCAGAAGCATCATAATACACACTATCGCTGTATTTACGATACGTCTCGAACATGGTTTGCACCATTCTATGCTGAGGCTGTTTTAAAGGAACCACAAACTTTTCCCCTTTTTTATAGACTTTAATCTTATGTGTTAACAATTGCTCAACAAAAGTCTTGTTACGATTCATATCATAATCATCTCCAAATTCATATCCAGCAAACCCTGTTTTTGCTTTTATTTTTACTGCTGATTTGAAAAAGCTCTGTTGATATTTTCTTAAATACGCTTTATTTTCTACAGCTGCTTTTATGGTTGCAAATCCAGACGCGTATTGATTTCTAATAGTAAAAGCAAAAGTCATTTTACCGTAATCTGTATCTTGAATATGACCTCTAGAACTTGCCTGTTCAAACAACAATGCCAATCCTCCTTGTAAATCTGGATATGAAGAACCATAACCAGGGTACGTTCCGTCAAACGATTCTTTTGTATAATAAAAAGAACCTATTTTATCTAAAGCACTTGAAAAATAAGGCGCAAATAAATTATTTAGATCTTCGTAATTCTCTTTTGGCATAATAGGATCTAGAGAACCGTTTGGTTTCATTGGTTCAAAAAAGTGATTGCTATTTGTACCCATTTCATGGAAATCTGTTACTACATTTGGGTACCAATCGTGCATCCATTTTAATTTTCCTTGACTTTCAGGGTGAACAGCCAACAACCAGTCTCTATTCAAGTCGAACCAATAATGGTTTGTTCTTCCTCTTGGCCAAGCTTCATTATGTTCTGCATCTGTATTGTCAGAAACCAATTGTTTTGCCTTGAATTGATTTGCCCATTGTGTATGTCTATCTCTTCCATCTGGATTAATAGTTGGATCAATAAAAATTACCGATTTATTTAAGTAATTTTTCACCTCAACACTATTCGATGCCACCAAAGTGTACGCCGTTAGTAACGCTGCTTCTGAACTCGATGGTTCGTTTCCGTGTACATTATATCCTAATTGGATAATAACCGGAACTTCATCATAATTTTTTGGACTTACCTTTGGATTTACAAATTGTAAATGCTTGGATTTTATAGACGCTAAATTGGTTAAATTCTCAGGCGATGTTACTGTAAACATGACTAGTTTACGATTCTCATGCGTTTTCCCATAAATCTCTATAGATGCTCTGTCAGAGACTTCTGCAAGTTTTGTTAAATACCCAACAATTAAATCGTGCCTGGTGTGTTGTTCTCCTATCGGATATCCTAAGAAGGCTTCTGGAGTTGGAATTTTAGTATTAAATGGTGCTTGATTTTTAAAAAAATAATCTTGTGCAGAAATTGAGCTTACCATGATACATGCGCATATCAAAGCAAATAGGTATTTGTTTAGTTTCATTAGGTTGGTTTTGAATAATCTAACCTAAAAGTAGCAATAAATTTTTAGTAAAAAACTGATTTATAAAATATTTAACATTTATGTCTAAAAATTTAAAAACAGCAAGGCTTACGAGTAAAAATTTAGGTTGAATCTTAAATCATTTTTAATTACCTTTCGCTAACTCCTGATATAAAATATCAAAACGTTCGATATCATTAAAGTTAGCCTCTATTAAAGAACGACCCTTGATAAAATATGTTAGCGTAAAATGCTAAAAAAACGTATTACTAAATAAAACAATTATAATGACGAAAAAACGTACTTGGAAATTTTGGACATCAAGAACCATTCTTATACTTCTTTTAATTGGCATTTTTTGGCTAATAAACCTTATTTGGTTTCGACCATTTAATATCAAACACTTTTACGATAAGGTCTTTGTAGAGTTGGCCATAGATAGCCCAGAACTTACAACATCCATGGGGATTCCATTCCTATACGATAGATCAAAAGATGAATTGGATGATATCTCCGACGCAAAACAATGGGAATCTTTCAATAAAATGAAAGAAGACTATGAGACATTGATGAGTTATGATTTTGAAAGTCAATCAGAAGAAAATAAGCTGAACACCAAAATTTTGGCCTTCTATTTAGAAGGATTAAAGGATGATGAACCATTTTTCTATCACGGTTATCCAGTAAACCAAATGGGCGGTATCCAAAACGGACTGCCAAGTCTTATGGAAAGTGCCCATAAACTTCGGGATGAGAGTGATGCCGAAGCCTATATTTCGCGGCTTTCGAAATTCGATACGAAGTTTGAGCAATTAATTGAAAACTTAAAAATAGCAGAGAACAAAGGTATTATTCCTCCAAAGTTTGTTATTAAAAGAGTGGTTGACGAAATGAAAGGCTTTATTGGTACAATAACTGCAACCACAGACTCGACCAACGTTTCAAATACGACTTTATCACCAGTAAAATCAAATATTCTATACACCAATTTTGAATTGAAAATTGATAAGTTGGATAAGATATCTGCAAAACAGAAAACTTCCTATAAAAATCAAGTTGAAGAAGAAATAGGCACAACAGTCTTTCATGCATATCAAAATCTTATTGATTATTTCGAACAACTTGACGAAAAAGCTACTACTGATGATGGTGTTTGGAAACTACCTAATGGAGAAGCATACTATCGTCATCAATTGAAACAAAGCACAACTAGCAATCTAAATCCAGAAGAGGTACATCAAATCGGTTTATCAGAAGTAGCCAGAATAAAGGGTGAAATGAAAAATATTCTATTAGCTGAGGGATATGTAGATACAACCAAAACACTTGGCGCAATAATTCAGGAATTGAACAAGGAAGAACGTTTTCTTTTTCCTAACACTGATGAAGGAAGGCAAATGGTACTCGATGAATATGACCGTATATTATCTGAAATAAGTGATGGTTTGGATAATGCATTTGATGTACGACCAAAAGCAGGTCTAGAGGTGAAACGCGTTCCTGAATTCAAAGAAGAAGGTTCAGCTAGTGCCTATTATAATGGTCCGGCTATGGATGATTCACGAGGGGGCATTTTCTATGCTAATCTTAGAAATGTGCATGAATCTGTAAAATTTGGAATGAAAACATTAGCATATCATGAAGGCATCCCTGGGCATCATTTTCAAATAGCTATTCAGTCTGAACTTGATGGTGTTCCAATTTTTAGAACTATAGGGCTTTTTACAGCATATGTTGAAGGTTGGGCATTATACTCCGAGCAATTGGCCTGGGAATTAGGCATTTATGATAACGACCCGTTTGGAAACTTAGGCAGATTACAAGCTGAAATGTTCAGGGCTGTTAGATTAGTAGTGGATACGGGTATTCACTATAAAAAATGGACAAGAGAAGAAGCAATCGATTATATGGTGCTAAACACAGGAATGACTACTACAGAAGTAACTACGGAAATTGAACGATATATTGTTTGGCCAGGGCAGGCTTGTGCTTATAAGATCGGAATGCTGAAAATATTAGAGCTTAGAGAAAAAGCAAAACAAGAACTTGGTAATAAATTCGATTTACGGGAGTTTCATAATGTGGTATTGAAAAACGGAGCAGTTCCTTTAGATATTTTAGAAGAGATCGTTGAATCTTATATCAGAGAAACCCTTATGAAGAATAATAGCTAGAATAAAAACAAAGGTTAACGATTAGTATAAAAAGCATTAAAACGCTTTTTATACTAATCGTTAACGAAAAATCTCAAAAACTACCTTCTACTTTTCTTTCGTTTGGGTGCTCTAGAAACCTTACTCTTACGTTTGTTAAAAGGGATTGCATCATCAAAAGTATGCTGTGCTACTTTATGAGATGTTTCATTCTTTTTCCAAGAATTAGTATCAGGTAATAAGACTTTTAACAAATCTTGTCTTCCAACTTTATTCAATGTATTACGAATCCAATCTCTATTTTCTTTTTTATACCAAAAGAAAAATTTATGCTGGTCTTCACGCTCCTTTTTTGTTTTCGGAGTTTTTGTTGGTTTTAATGTGTACGGATGATACCCACTATAATAAATTACTGTTGCTACCGTCATTGGTGTAGGTGTAAAACCTTGTACTTGTTCTAACTGAAAACCTAGTTCTTTCGTTTCTGCGGCTAAATTCGCCATATCTTCGACTTCACTTGCAGGATGACTAGAAATAAAATAAGGAATCAATTGTAAGTTCAATTTCTTCTTAATATTTATTCTATCAAAACGTTCTTTAAACATGTGAAAATATTTAAAAGAAGGCTTACGCATCAATTTCAATACAGGATCTGAAGTATGTTCTGGAGCAACTTTTAATCGTCCAGAAACATGTTTTGTCATTACTTCTTCTGTGTATGCATCTAGTTCTTTTGGATCCGCATTTTTATTGAATTCAGGCACCAACATATCATGTCTAATTCCACTTCCAATAAAAGATTTTTTAATCTTCGGATGCTTATCAACTGCTTGATATAATTCCGTTAAAGGTTTATGTGACGTATCTAAATTAGAGCAAATTACTGGAGAAATACAACTTGGCGCAACACATTTATCGCAAATAGATTGTACTTTTCCTTTCATCTGATACATATTTGCAGATGGTCCGCCAATATCAGATAAATAGCCTTTAAAATCTGGCATATTTGCCACTTTATCAATCTCTTTTAATACAGATTCTTGACTTCTACTGGCAATAAATTTTCCTTGATGTGCAGAAATTGTACAAAAACTACAACCTCCAAAACATCCTCTGTGAATATTAATAGAGAATTTTATCATTTCAAACGCAGGAATAGGTCCACGTTTGTCATATTTTGGGTGTGGTAAACGTGTAAAAGGCAAATCGAAAGAACCATCAATTTCCTTTTCTGTCATTGTTGGAAAAGGTGGATTTATCACCAATGTTTTTCCTTCAACATCTTGTAAAATCCTTCTTGCTTTTAATTTATTAGATTCTTGCTCAATCACTTTAAAATTAGAAGCAAATGTTTTTTTATCTGCTAAACAAGCTTTATGAGAATTGATTGTTACATCTTCCCAATCATTTATAACAGGCAATTTCTCTTCCTTTTGATCGATAAAAACAGCTGTCTGTTTAATGTTTTTTAAACTAGAAAACGGAACCCCTTTTTGCAATAATTCTACAATTTCTCGCAAAGGTTGTTCTCCCATTCCATAAACCAACATATCTGCTTTAGAAGTTTCTAAAATAGTTGGTAATAGTTTGTCAGACCAATAATCATAATGAGTTACACGTCTTAAAGAAGCTTCAATTCCTCCAATTAAAACAGGAACATCAGGATACTTTTCTTTTAATATTCTAGAATATACAGAAGTTGCATAATCAGGTCTAAATCCTTTATCGCCATTTGGTGTATACGCATCTTTATCACGTCTTTTTTTACTAGCGGTGTAATTACTCACCATCGGGTCCATACATCCACCAGTTGCTCCAAAAAACAAACGAGGTTTTCCTAATTTCTCAAAATCTTGAAGATTATCATTCACACTAGGTTGCGGAACAATAGCGACTCTTAATCCGTAGCTTTCTAAAATACGACCAATTACAGCTGGCCCAAAAGATGGGTGATCTACATAGGCATCTCCACTAAAAAGAATTACATCTAATTCTTCCCACCCTTTTAATTTTACCTCCTTATTTGTAGTTGGTAACCAATCTGTTAATCTTAATTCACTCATGCTCGGCAAAAATACCCATTTTAAATGGATTGCGCTACTTTTCTAATCATTTGTGTATTATGATAAATGCAAATTATATGTTAAACTCCGTAACAATTTCGTTGGCTGCGCGTCTTCTGTTTATCTTTAATCGATTTTTTAACCAAAATATATCATGAGAAAAATATTTATTGCTGTTGCAGCAATCGCATTTTTAGGAAGTTGTTCTATTTACAAGACAGCTCAAAACAATAAACAAACTATAGAAATAGGCATCGACTTAAACACTGTTGTAGACGACAAGGTAATGGTTGAGGTAAACCCACAAAAAATCAAAGAGGAAACATTAGTATACAACATTCCTGCAATTGTACCAGGAACTTATGCCATGAGTAACTATGGGAAATTTGTTTCTGACTTTAAAGCATTTGATTATGACGGAAATGAATTATCAGTAAAAAAACTAAACGAAAATTCTTGGCAAATAAACAATGCTAAGAAAATGGACAAAGTTTCTTATTGGATAGATGACACTTTTGATTCTGAACTAAAGCACGGAATTTATGTGATGGCCGGAACAAATATTGAAGAAGGAAAAAACTTCTTATTAAACTTACCAGGTTTTATTGGGTATTTTAATGGAAAGAAAGAATTTCCTTATGAAATTTCGATAACGCATCCAACAAACTTATATGAAACGTCTTCTTTAATTAATAAAAACACAACAAAAACAGACAATACTAAAGATGTGTTTTTAGCGCCAAGATATGATGACATTTCTGACAACCCTATTATGTATGCTCCATTAAATAACGTAAACTTTACGGTAAACGGAATTGATGTTAATTTAGCAATATATTCTCCTAACAATACACATAAAGCTGAAGATTTAAAGGACGCTTTAAAAACAATGATGACTGCTCAAACAAACTTTTTAAAAGGTTTTGAAACTACTAATGAGTATAATGTATTGGTCTATTTATTTGATCCTAAAGTTTATAAATTTAAAGGATATGGAGCTTTAGAACACAGATCTTCTACAACGGTAGTGTATCCTGAAACAATGAGCAAAAAACAATTTGCTAGCAATATGATTAACGGAACTGTTTCTCATGAGTTTTTCCATATTGTTTCACCATTATCAGTGCATTCAGAAGAAATTCATTCGTTTGATTTTAACAAAGCAGACATGTCTGAACATTTATGGATGTATGAAGGTATGACAGAATATTTTGCAAACCTTTTTCAAGTAAACCAGGGATTGATTTCTGAAAAAGAATTTATTTCTAAGATGAAAAACAAAATTACGTCATCAATGAGCTTTGATGACGCTATGTCTTTTACTGAAATGAGTAAGAATATTCTAGATCCTAAGTATGCAAAAAACTATGGGAATGTATACCAAAAAGGAGCATTAATTGGCATGTGCTTAGACATCATTTTAAGAGAAGAAAGCAACGGAATGTACGGTGTTAGAAATATGATGTTAGATTTATCAAAAAAATATGGTGCTCAAAAAGCTTTTAAGGATGCAGAAATTATTGATGAAATTGTACAAATGACCTATCCTACTGTTGGAACGTTTTTCAAAAATCATGTTCAAGGGAATGTACCAATAGATTACAATACATTCTTTGCTAAAACTGGAATTAAAAATGTTACCGAAACTGTTGATGCTAAATACTTTTTAGACAAAAACAATCAACCTTTCATTTCTGTAAATGCAACACAAGAAATATTCTTTACAAAAAGAACCAATACAGGTTTAATTGCATTGGGTGTTAAATCTGGTGATATTATTAAAACGGTAAATGGAGAAGCAATTTCATTACAAAATGCTAGACAAATACTTGGAAAGTCTATGCAATGGAAAGTTGGAGATTCTCTAATTTTTGAAATTGTAAGAGATGAAAAAACAATAAAATTAGAAGGAAAAGCAATTGCTCCAAAAACGGAACAAAAGAGTTTAGTAATTGAAGAATTACCTGCAGACAGTCCTAAAACTAAATTAAGAAAAGCGTGGTTAAAAGGTTAAAACTAATTTTTCATAAATAATAAAAAAGGCTACCAAATGGGTAGCCTTTTTTATTATTATTTCTTTACAATCAAATGTGGCACCTTATCTACATCCCAATCAATCACCAAACCACCAGCTAAAGATTTCGCTACTTCTTTACCATATAAATATTCACATAAATACAATGCCGCTTCAAACGATTTTGCGCCACCAGCTGAGGTAATATATTTTCCATCGTGTACAAACAAGACCTCTTTTCGAATATCTAGCTCAGGAAATGTTGTTCTCATTTGATCTATATCAGAAGGAAATGTGGTAGAAACTCTATCTTTTAAAACACCTGCTTTAGCTAATACAAAAGCGCCATCGCAATGTGATGTAACATATTTAGCATCTTTATCAACTCCTTGAATAAATTCTAGCATTGCCGTATCTTCTAAATCAGAATCTAAATGATGCTCTGCACTTGGCACAACCAAAATATCAATATTAGGCAAACTGTCTTTTAAATAATTAAAATCTGGTAGAATTCGCATGCCTTCAAATGTTGTAACTGCTGCATCTGTATTGGCAACCGTAAAGACATTCATCGATTTTATTCCTTTTCTAAAAATTGTGTGCTGAAAAATATCAAACGGAGCAGTTAGTTCGGTATTAAAAGTTCCATCCATAATCAAGAAAGCAACATTGTATCTTCCTTCTATGATTTTGGGAAACTTTTTTTGCACAAGTGCTGTTTTATGAAGTTGTTCTTTTTTGTCGGAGTTATTACATCCAATTAGCATAAAAAAAATTAGTAAAAATGCAAAATTTCTCATGGTATTGTGCTGTTTATATTTTGATAAATATATTAAAATTCAATTAAACAGATTTGAATCATTCTCAACTGTTTTTTCTTTTGTAGATTTACTTCAAAACCAACGTAAAATTATTATGAAAACACAAATTTTTTACTCAATTTTATCGCTGTTATTTATTAGTCTTACAATAAGTTGTGATACTGATAAAGCACTAACGGAGCAAGAACGCATGGATCAACATGCTGAAAATACCAAAATTATTAGAGATGACTTTGGTGTTCCTCATGTGTATGGTAAAACTGATGCTGATGCCGTTTTTGGGTTGTTATATGCGCAAGCAGAAGATGATTTTAACCGAGTAGAACGCAATTATATTTGGGCAATTGGAAGATTAGCAGAAGTTGAAGGAGAAAAATCGCTGTATAGTGATTTACGTGTTCGCTTATACATGACCAAAGAAGAAGCACAAAAACACTTTAATGAAAGTCCTGAATGGCTGCAAAAACTTTGTGTCGCTTTTGCTGATGGTTTGAATTATTACTTACAAACACATCCAGAAGTAACCCCAAAATTAATTACACATTTTGAACCTTGGATGCCAATGTATTTTAGCGAAGGATCTATCGGCGGAGATATTGAAAGAGTTTCAACCAGAAAAGTTAAAAACTTCTATGATTCGTCAAACAAAAAAATGGCCATTTCTGATGGCTTAATCAGATTAAAAGATGACGAACCAAGAGGTTCAAATGGGTTTGCTATTGCAGGATCAAAAACAAAATCTGGAAAAGCAATGCTCTTAATCAATCCACATACTTCTTTCTTTTTTAGAGGAGAAGTTCATATGGTGAGCGAAGAAGGACTGAATGCTTATGGAGCTGTAACTTGGGGGCAATTTTTTGTATACCAAGGATTTAATAGCAAAACAGGCTGGATGCATACCTCTACCGGCACAGATATTATTGACGAATTTGAAGAAACGATTGTAAAAGAAGGTTCAAAAACTTCGTATACATATGGAGAAGAAACGCGTCCTATGGATTCTATTAAAGTGAATTTGAAATACAAATCTGCAAATGGAATTCAAGAGAAATCTTTTATGACCTACAGAACACATCACGGCCCGATTACTCATGCTAATGGAGATAAATGGGTAACAACGGCATTAATGTGGAGTCCCGTAAAAGCATTGATTCAATCCTTTACAAGAACAAAAAAATCAAATCATAAAGAATTTAATGAAATGATGGAGATCAGAACCAACTCATCTAATAACACAGTTTATGCAGATGCTGATGGAACTATTGCTTATTATCACGGGAATTTTATTCCGAAAAGAGATGTGAATTTTGATTACACAAAACCTGTAGACGGCAGCAACCCGAAAACAGATTGGCAAGGACTGCATGCTTTAGAAGATAATATTTTGGTTTTAAACCCACCAAACGGATGGATTCAGAATTGTAATTCTACACCTTTTACAAGTGCATTAGAATACAGTCCTAAAAAAGAAGAGTATCCTGCATATATGTATTCTTTTCCTGAAAATTTTAGAGGAATACACGCAATTCCTTTATTAACAAAAGCAGAAAACTTGACGTTAGATTCATTGATTGACTTGGCATATGACACCTATTTACCAGGTGTAGATGTATTGATTTCTGGATTGTTAGAGGCTTCTGAAAAAGCATCAGTAAAAACAAAAGAAGCAAGAGAAGCAATTGCTTTACTGAAAAAATGGAATTTCAGAGTTTCTGTAAGCTCAATAGAAATGACATTGACTCAGTTTTATTTGAATTCTTATTACAAATCGGGAAAAATTCCAAGAATGGTTGGCAACAAAAGAATTAGCCGATTAGGGCGTTTTGAATACATGAGTAAAACGGCTGCACCAAAAGAAAGACTGGCTGTTTTTCAACAAAGTTTAGAAAAACTAAAAGCTGATTTTGGTTCTTGGAAAACACCTTGGGGAGAATTCAATCGCTACCAAAGAAATGATGGTAAAATTCAACAAGACTTTAACGATGCGAAACCAAGTTTACCTGTTGGTATGGCTTCTAGTTCTTGGGGCGCATTGGCTTCATTCGGAACTCGTTTTGGAAAAGAAACAAAAAGACAATACGGAACTTCTGGAAATAGTTTTGTTGCTGTAGTAGAATTTGGAGACAAAGTAACTGCAAAAACAATGTTAGCTGGTGGACAAAGTGGAGATGTAAATTCACCTCATTTTTCAGATCAATCTCAACGCTATGCAGACAAAAAATTTAAGGATGTTGCTTACTACAAAGAAGATGTATTAAAAAGAGCAACATCAACATATCACCCAGGTGACAAAAAATAATTAAAAAATATATTATGAAAAAACAACTCGTATGGATTGCGTTATTCGCCGTGATTTTCACAACAAATGCACAAGAAAAATCGACTCCTATATTTAAAGACGGAGAAGCTCAAATTGTAGAAGCATTTAAAGATCAAAGTAAATGGATTCGCCACGATTTATGGGTAGAAACTACTTTCGACACCGATGGTGACGGAAAACTAGATAGAATGCATGTTTCTGTTACAAGACCAGGGCAAACAGAAACTGAAGGTTTAAAACTACCAATAATATATGTCTCTAGTCCCTACTTTGCAGGTGTTGCAAGAGGTGGACAAGAATTGTTTTGGAATGTAAAACATGAACTTGGAGAAAAAGTAAAAGGGCCATTTCATCCACAAGTAAAAAGAACAGGAAAAAGACCAATTATTTCTAATTCTCATATTAGAAAATGGGTTCCTAGAGGTTATATTGTAGTACATTCTTCATCACCAGGAACAGGTTTATCTGATGGTTCTCCTACAGTTGGAGGAGACAATGAATCATTAGCTCCAAAAGCTGTAATTGACTGGTTGTGTGGAAGAGTAAAAGGTTTTGTAAGCAGAACTGGAAAAGAAACAGTAAAAGCATATTGGTCTACAGGAAAAGTGGGAATGACGGGAACTTCTTATAATGGAACAATTCCATTAGCAGCAGCTACAACAGGTGTTAAAGGATTAGAAGCAATTATACCGATTGCACCAAATACTTCGTATTATCATTATTACAGATCAAATGGCTTGGTGCGTTCTCCTGGTGGATATTTAGGTGAAGACATTGATGTATTGTATGATTTTATCCACAGTGGAAAAGAAGAAAACAGAGCACACAACAATAAGAAAGTTCGTGATACTGAAATGGCTAACGGAATGGATAGAATTACTGGTGATTATAATGATTTTTGGGCTGGTCGTGATTATTTAAATGACATGAAGCCAATGAAAGCTGCATTGTTAATGTCGCATGGTTTTAATGATTGGAATGTAATGCCAGTGCATAGTTATCGTATTTCTAAAAGAGCAAAAGAAATGGGCATTCCTACACAAATTTACTATCATCAAAATGGACATGGTGGACCACCGCCAATGAAAATGATGAATCGTTGGTTTACTAGATATTTACATGGTGTAAAAAATAATGTAGAGAATGATGTTAAAGCATGGATTGTAAGAGAGAATGATAAAAGAACTGAGCCAACTGCATATAAAGACTACCCGAATCCAGCTGCTGAACAAGTGGAATTTCACTTAACAGAAGGAGGCATAAAAATTGGTGGATTGTCTATCAATAAAAAGAAATCTAAGATAAGAGAAATGTTAATAGATGACCATAATATATCTGGAAATGATTTAGCAAAATCTGCTACCTCTAAAAACCGTTTGTTATTTGTAACACCAATCTTAACAAAAGACATTCATATTTCTGGAGTGGCTAAGATTACTGTAAAAATTGCAAGTAGCAAACCAGCTGCTAACTTATCTGTTTGGCTAGTATCATTACCATGGAACGAAACTAAAGGAGCTAAAATAACAGAGAATATTATTACTCGAGGATGGGCAGACTTACAAAATCACAAATCACTTAGAAAAAGTAAGCCTTTAAAACCTGGTAAGTTTTACCAAATGACTTTTGACTTACAGCCAGATGATCAAATCATAAAAAAAGGGCAACAAATTGGATTGATGATTTTTTCTAGTGACAGTCAATTTACATTGTTACCTAAACCAGGAACTGAATTAACTGTTGATTTAAACGGAACATCAATTACAATTCCGGTAGTTGACGGAAAACCAGCTATTGTAAATGCTTTAAAATAATTTTCAACACCAGTACATAACAAAT
>JBLFXB010000050.1:0-15787 GCA_047611925.1 Polaribacter sp. | reverse complement strand
CGCTATATGTCAAAATTAAAGTTTGAAAAGGAAACCTCTACATTAGAAGAAAGACAGCGTACCTCTAACGAGCAAAAATCTGAATTAGAAAACAAGTTGATCAATGTTTCTAGTGAAAAATTAGCACTTAGAACCGAAAAAGAAGTGTTACTCATTGAAAACACACGACATGTTTCTGAGCTTGACAACTTAAAAGTAAAGCTTTCAGAAAACAAGCAAGAAGTAGAAAAGCTACAAGAAAAATTCACTAAAGAATTCGAGAACTTAGCGAACAAAATACTAGAAGAAAAATCAACCAAATTTACGGCTCAGAATAAAGAAAACATGCAAACGATTTTAAATCCGCTGCAAGAAAAAATTAAATTATTTGAAGACAAGGTTGATAAAACACACAAAGAAAGTATTGATTATCATGCTGCTTTACGCCAACAAATTTCTGGGCTAAAGGAGATGAATTCACAAATGAGTAAAGAAACGATTAACCTAACAAAAGCCTTAAAAGGAGATAGTAAAATACAAGGAAATTGGGGTGAATTAGTTTTAGAACGCGTTTTAGAAAAGTCTGGACTAGAGAAAGATAGAGAGTATCATGTACAGCAAAGCTTCACTACTGAAGAAGGCAATAGAGTGTTGCCTGATGTAGTTATAAACTTGCCAGATAATAAGAAAATGATTGTCGATTCTAAAGTTTCATTAACTGCGTATGAGCAGTTTGTAAACGCTGATGATGACAAAGATAGAGAGCGTTTCTTAAAAGAACATGTTGCTTCTTTAAAACGACATGTAGATCAATTAAGTGAAAAAAAATATGAAGATTTATACAAAATAGATTCACCAGATTTTGTACTACTTTTTGTCCCTATTGAGCCTGCATTTGCAGTTGCTTTAAATTTTGATATTACGTTATATAACAAAGCCTTTGAAAAAAACATTGTGATTGTTACGCCAACAACATTATTGGCAACGTTGCGCACCATTGATTCTATGTGGAATAATGAAAAACAACAGCGTAATGCTATTGAAATTGCTAGGCAAGCTGGTGCTTTGTATGATAAGTTTGACGGGTTATTAGCTGATTTAATAGGAATTGGTAAAAAGATTGATGCTTCTAAAGCAGATTACAATGCCGCGATGAATAAATTAGTTGACGGTAAAGGAAATCTAATTACAAGTGTAGAAAAAATTAAAAAATTGGGTGCAAAAACAAAGAAATCTTTACCTGAATCGATCATAAAACGTGCAGAAGATGAATAAAACGAAACATTAACAACTTCTCCCTTTTAACGTATTACTTTAATTTATCAACCAACTTCCCTACGGTCAATCCTTGTACAATTATTGAAAATATCACTACAATATAGGTAATTACCAGAAATAAATCTCTGTGCATTTCATGGGTCAAGCCCAATGCTAATGCGATGGAAATTCCGCCACGTAACCCACCCCAAGTCATAATTAGATTGGTGTTTGGCACAAAATCTAATTTCTTTTTAAAGAAATTAATCGGAATTAACAACGATAAATATCTACATGCTAATATTACGGGAATTGCGATTAGCCCTGCAACGATGTAATCACCATCAATTACCAACACCAACATTTCCATACCAATCATCACAAATAAAATGGCGTTTAAAAGAATGTCAATCAATTCCCAAAACTTATCTACGTAACGCTCTGTTGTTTCTGACATCGCTGAATCTCTAACAGTATCATTTCCTACAATTAAACCAGCGGTTACCATTGCTAAAGGAGCAGATAAATGTAGCTTTTGAGCCAATACCGTTCCGCCCATTACAGCAGCAACCGTTATAATTACTTCGATATCATAATCGTCTATAGATTTTAACAAACGATACGTAATCCAACCTAAAATAGCTCCTAATAAAATTCCACCAAGCACTTCCTTTCCAAACAGTTGAATTACATCCATGGTTGTAGTATTTTCTGTTCCGAAAGACGCAATTTGAAATATCGTTAAGAATACCACTACTCCAACTCCATCATTAAATAAAGACTCTCCAACAATCTTCGTTTCTAATTTTTTTGGAACATTTGCTTTCTTTAATATTCCCAATACCGCAATTGGATCGGTTGGAGAGATTAGTGCTCCAAAAAGTAAACAATAAATAAACGAGATTGGCATTCCAACCAACTGTAGCACATAAAACATTGCGATTCCAACTAAGAATGTTGATGTCAATACACCAAATGTAGAAAACATCAATACAGGCCATTTCTGGACTTTTAATTGACTGAAATTTGTATGTAATGCACCTGCAAACAGTAAGAAACTTAACATTTCTTCTAATAGCAACTCTCTAAAGTTTATTTTTGAAATGATCTCTTTTTCGAAATTTAACAACGTTGGGTCAAAATAACTCAATGCGATTACAATTAAGGTGAAAATAATGGTGATAACCATTAAGCCAATGGTGTTTGGAAGCTTTAAAAACCGAACATTAATATATCCGAAAATTCCAGATAATAAGATTAGTATTGTTGCAATTAAATAAGCATCCATAGTCATTGTTTTTTAGAAGCATTAAAGATATAAATTGTTTTCATTAGAAAAACAGAAAAAGCAACCAATTGGCTGCTTTTTCTTTATATAAAATGGTAACTGCGTTACCTACATTACGAATAAACGTCTTGCACTCATCATCTCTTCTACTCTGTCTCCGATTTCAGCTAAAGCTTCATCGTTGTCGTGATTCTGAATTGCTTCGTCAATAAAATCAACTACTTGTTGCATGTCTTCAGCTTTTAAACCACGTGTGGTAATTGCAGCTGTTCCAATTCTAATTCCTGAAGTAACAAACGGACTTTTATCATCAAAAGGAACCATGTTTTTGTTTACAGTAATGTCTGCTTTTCCTAAGGCAATCTCTGCATCTTTTCCAGAAATATCTTTGTTACGCATGTCAATCAACATCATGTGGTTGTCTGTTCCACCAGAAATAATATCATAACCTTTCGCAACGAAAGCTTCTGCCATTGTATGTGCATTTTCTTTTACTTGCAATTGATATTCTAAAAACTCATCTGTTAACGCCTCACCAAAAGCAATTGCTTTTGCAGCGATTACGTGCTCTAATGGCCCACCTTGATTTCCAGGAAACACAGAAGAATTGATCAATGTTGACATTTTCTTTAATTTTCCGCTTTTTAAGGTTTGTCCAAAAGGGTTTTCAAAATCTTTACCGATCATAATCATTCCACCTCTTGGTCCACGTAATGTTTTGTGGGTTGTAGTCGTAGCAATATGACAGTGCGGCATTGGGTCATTTAAAATTCCTTTTGCGATCAATCCTGCTGGATGCGAGATATCTGCCATTAAAATAGCACCAACTTTATCGGCTATTTCTCTAAATTTCTTAAAATCTATATCTCTAGAATACGCAGATGCTCCAGCAATAATTAATTTTGGCTGGTGTTTTACCGCTTGTTCTTCTAGATGATTATAATCTATAATTCCTGTTTCTTTTTTAACTCCATAAAATACAGGGTTGTATAATTTACCTGAAAAATTTACTGGAGAACCGTGTGTTAAATGTCCACCGTGAGACAAATCAAAACCAAGAATAGTATCACCTGGTTTTAAACAGGCTGCAAAAACAGCTGTATTTGCTTGTGATCCAGAGTGTGGTTGTACGTTTACATATTCTGCACCAAACAATTCTTTTGCTCTATCAATAGCAATTTGCTCTACAATATCAACAATTTCACATCCACCGTAATACCGTTTACCAGGATATCCTTCTGCATATTTATTGGTTAAAATAGAACCTTGAGCTCTCATTACTTGATCACTTACAAAGTTTTCTGATGCGATTAACTCTAAACCGTTTTGTTGTCTTTCTTTTTCCTCTTCAATAAGGTCAAAAATTTGATTATCTAGTTGCATTGTTGTATGTTTATAAAGCTTTAATAAAAGTTCCTCAAAAGTACTAAAAATCATTTTGCAACTAACAACTTTCTAGTATATTTGGTGAAAAATTAATAACATTGGTTAATAACCGATACTAGATATACATAAATGAAAATAACAGCAAATAACCCAAACAGAAAATCTTGGTTAGATGTAGTAAAAAACTCTGATTTTCCAATTCAAAATATCCCTTTTGGTGTTTTTATTACAAAGGATGATATTATTACAATTGGAACAAGAATTGGTGATTTCGCTATAGATTTAGGAGCTTTACATCAATTAGGATACTTTAAAGAGATTCCTTTAACGGATGATATTTTCTTACAAGATTCTTTGAATGACTTTATTGCTGATGGACGTAAAACATGGCGTTTGGTACGTAATAAAATTGCAGACATTTTTGATGAAACTACAAGTGATTTACGTGAAAATGATGCTCATAAAGACAGCGTAATCTTTAAAATAGAAGATGTAGAGATGCAATTGCCAGTTACAGTTGGTGATTATACTGATTTTTACGCGAGTAAAGAGCACGCTACAAATGTTGGTACATTATTCCGTGATCCAGAAAATGCATTGATGCCAAACTGGTTACACATTCCTATTGGATATCACGGTAGAAGTTCTTCTATCATTCCGTCTGGAACACCTGTTAGAAGACCTTATGGACAATCTAGACCTGCAGAAGGAAGCAGTACACCTACTTTTGGCCCTTCTCGTTTGTTAGATTTCGAATTAGAAATGGCATTTATTACTACAGATTCTAATCATTTAGGAGAACGTATTCCTATTGAAGAAGCTGAAGAGTATATTTTTGGAATGGTATTATTTAATGACTGGTCTGCAAGAGATATTCAAGGCTGGGAATACCAACCATTAGGTCCATTCTTAGGAAAGAACTTTGCTTCTACTATTTCTCCTTGGATTGTAACTTTAGATGCTTTAGAGCCTTTTAGAACAGACAACCCTGAGCAAGTACACGATCCTTTACCGTATTTAAAAGTAGAAGGTAAAAAGAGTTACGATATTAAGTTGCAAGTTGGAATTCAGCCAGAAGGAAAAGAAGAAACTGTTGTTGCTAACTCGAATTTCAAATATATGTACTGGACAATGGTGCAACAATTGGCACATCATACGGTGAATGGTTGTAATGTTCGTTCTGGTGATATGATGGGATCTGGAACAATTTCTGGACCTACAAAAGACAGTTACGGTTCTATGCTAGAATTGTCTTGGAGAGGGCAAAACCCGATTCCTTTAAACGATGGTTCTGAACGTAAATTTATCAATGATAATGATACGGTAATTATGAGAGCACATTGTGAAAATGATGAGATTCGTATTGGTTTTGGAGATTGTACTGGTAAAGTGTTACCTGCAATTGAGTTTAAAAAATAGTATTTGCAACACCTGCAAACACATAAAAAAAGGATGTTCATTTGAACATCCTTTTTTTATAATATACTTTTTGTTCTTTATTTCTTCTCTAACTCGGTTGTTAAACCTTGTTTGTACTTGATAAAATATTCTTTTTGGGCAGCAGATAGCTTGCCTTTTAAAGCGGCATCTACTTTAGAAATTGCTTCTTTCAATTTTCCTTGTTCTTCTAAAGAACTAATTACATAATATTTTAAAGTTGTGTCATCAGAATTTTCACCAATAAAAGAAAATGCTTCATAAGCTTCCTTATATAGAGATGCGCTACTTAATTTTCTCCACAAACCACTCAATTGATCCATTCCGCCATGATATAATGTAGAATCATTTGTCATAGTAATGTGATTGTACACTACTTTCATTTTTTTTATTCCGTCATTCTTCAACGTATGAAATAAAGTATCTGCCAGTATCAATCTAGGTTCGCCAACATGTGTGATTTTAAATTGATCGTATTCTAACGTTGCATTTGGCGGAATTACTTTTCCCGAACCTTTTTCTCCATACGCAATAGCACCTGGTAAAAATGCAGCAACATCATCTCCTTCTCTCATCAACATTGCCATTTCATTATATCCTTTTATAACGCCTCCTCTATCTGCGATATATGTAAAAGAAGAATCTTTCGCTGAATAACTGGTCCAAATTACACTGTCATTTACTTTTAAGCTTAACATTGCTGTTACCTTAGAACCTGCTTCCACTTTTCTTCCTTCACCTTTTGTTATATAAAAATATTTCAATCCACTTGCAGTAGTGATTGTGTCTTTTACTTTTTCATTTGCATCAGATGATTTTTTATCCGTTTTACAAGAAAAAATAAAAATTGATAGTGCTAAAAGTGTTAGTATTGAGTTGTTTGTTGCTTTTTTCATAATATACTTTAAAAGATTATTCTTATTAGTTCTTAAATCTGTCTATAAATGCAGTAAAAGTACTGATAAAATGTTTTCTAGGAGTTTCCATAAATGCCGCATGATCTCCGCCAGAAATCACTACCCAGCTTTTATCTGCGGTTTTTAATCGTGTAAATAATTTTGCTTGAAATACTGTTGGTGCTATTGGATCAAATTCGCCTTGTATTAATAGTGTTGGCGTTGTTATAAGCGCTGGATCTATGCTATTAAATTCATCTACATTTTTCCAATCTACTCTTACAGGGTCACTTTCTAATGCCATTTTAACGTAGGAGTCAATGGCTTTTTTACTAATACTTCCAGGAACAATAAAATCACTAGCGGCATTTTTCGCAGTATTTACCTCCTTTTTTAGTTGAGGTGTTTGGGGGTTTTCTGGAATTATAAAATCCAAATCTTTCCAAAAACCAAAAAGTGTTAAGCTGGCAATATCTTCTGAATTTTGTTGCGTTGCTAATAATGATGATGTAGATCCCATTGACCAACCAAACAAATGCACTTTTTTGTTTTTGTTTTGTTTGGAAACCCATTGCAATACATTCAATATGTCTTTCGCAGCAATAGTTGGCGTTAACCATTCGGTACTATCTCTTGGAGTTTCTCCATAACCTCTTAAATCTATAGCATAAGTTGAATATCCTTCCGTTACCATTCCGTCCATTAATGATAAATCTTCTCCTTCAACCTGTAAATCAAAATCTGGAACTCCACTCCAAGTTCTTCCGTGTACAAACATAATAATCCCTTTTGGATTTTCTGCTTCCTTTTTCCACACAGCCATAGGATGACCATCGGAATCAACGGTATGTCTGATTAATTCTTTCTTTTCTTTGCTTACAAGATCTGTTGAATTTCCTGTTTTACAGGATGTTGTAATTGTTGATAGACTTATTGTTAAAACAATTATTCTTAAAAGGATTTTCATCTGTTATACTGTATTTAATTTGGGTATTATTTTTCTAATCTATTGTATTTCTTCAATGTTTGCTTTAATACATCATGTGGAATAGCATAAGACTTATTGCCATTGATTCCTTCCATCGTTTCAGCAGCAACCATTGCATTGATAATAGACTCTTCTACTGCTTGTACAGTCGCTTCAAAAAGTGGTGTGATCTGATCGTTTGGAAAGGTTTTTACTGTTGTTATTTTACTACGATTAAATGCATTTTCATTTGCTGTAGAAAAAGCAATAAAAATATCTCCAGAGCCATTACTTCCTCTTCCTCCAACAATTCCTATTCCTAACGGAATTCGTTGTGAGATTCTTTTCAATTGATGTGGTAATAAAGGAGCATCTGTTGCTACAACAACAATTATGGAGCCGTCACCTTCTTTTCTATTTGGAGTTGGTGGTCCTTTAAATTCAATGCTTTTTACATTTTTTAGCTCTTTTCCAACAGGAACTCCAGCTATTGTTAGATTCTTCTTTGAACCAAAATTAGATTGTACTAAAACACCAACGGTGTAAGTTTCATTTTTAAATTTCACAATTCTAGATGCTGTTCCTGTTCCGCCTTTAAAACCTAAACACATCATACCAGTTCCACCCCCAACATTTCCTTCAGCAATTTTACCACTTTTAGTATCTTCAATAGCTTCTAATACATGTTTCTCTTTAACATGAAAACCGTAAATATCGTTTAGAAACCCATCATAGGTTTCTGCAACTACAGGATAGGTATACCACCAATTTTCTCCGCTATACCAATTGGTATCAACAAACCATTTTAAAACTGCTTGCCTAACAGTTCCAACACTATTGGTATTGGTAATCATAATTGGTGTTTCTAAAAAACCTGATTCTGTTACCCATGTGGTTCCTGTCATTTCTCCATTTCCATTTAAACTATACCAATTGGCATAAACTGGACTGAATTTCTTAGCCTTTCCTCTCGGAAAAATTGCCGTAACACCAGTTCTAACCGGTCCAATTCCTAGCCTATTTTTTCCTGTTCCAGAAATAATAGTACTATACCCTACTTCTACTCCTTTCACATCAGTAATAGCGTTGAATTCACCAGTTATACCAACAAACGGAATTCCTAAATCCCGTGCTCTGGGTTTTTGACTATAAATTAAAGTAGATACAAAGAAGCAACATAAAATGATTGTGATTTTTTTCATAACATTGGTTTTAAAGGTTGTTATTAAGTTACTTGCAAAAGCAACACAACATATCTAATGTACATTTAGGGAGGTGATTTTAGAATGTGCAACATAAAATTATCTATAAATATACTAAACTTTAAAAATAATGCTAAAAAGAAATATCTATACATATAAAAAGCAGTACCAACCTTCCGTTTGATACTGCTTATTAATAATTTCATTACTCAAGTAAAAAGTTCAAGAGGGGTTTTGTAAGTAGGCTAGAAACTAGCAATTAATTATACGTATTGTTCGATTTTAGGACTTTTTTTTGTTTTAAACCTCATGAAACAATTTTAAATTCAGACAAGCTGTACCGATTTTCATAAGCCTAATGATGCGGAATTTAAACAAATATTTTAAACAACGATAATTTGTCTTTTAACAAGTAGAACAGTTTATTATTTTGATGTTTTATTGAATTTTAAACTGATACAGACCAGAATCTGAACTATTTCCTAAAGAATCTTTTGTTATTATTTTCCAGTAATAGATCGTATTAGAAGAAATAGGAACATCATTCAAAATACTATCATTAAGATTACTTATAAATAGACCAGGCTGATTGCTTGTTCCAAAATAAACATCATATCCAACAATATCATCATCAACATCACTACCTGTCCAATCTAAAGTAATTGTACTAGCAGTAGTGCTAATCGTTTGCGCCATTAAAGGGTATTTTATATCCGCTGGAAATGGTGTATAAGATTGCACACCTTCAGCTGAATTATAGAATATCCAAGTTTCACTTTTAGCTGTTTCCATTACCACATTAGAGTTAGAAATAATATACCATTGATACTGTGACGCTCTTTGTATTGTTATAGATAGTTCGGGCTTAATATCTGATTGATGGACTGTTTGCACGCCGCTAGAAACATTTTTAAGCACCAAGGTGTAACTATCTGTATATTCACCTGCCTGCCATTCAAATAAGACTGTACTTTCTGTTGGTGTTCTATTTGTACCTTCATTACAAAGTGAATTTTCATAAGGGAAAATTAAATTTACAATTGAAGGTTTATTAATTACAAGAACTTCCTCTGAATCACATCCAAATTGTAATAAAACCAAACAAATTAAATATATTATTTTTTTCATTTTTTTATGATTTTAAATGTTTTAAATACGGTATCTAATTTTATAGTAACAAAATAAACTCCGGCTTGTAAATCACTACCATCAATACTAACAAATCCGTTTTTGTTCAATAATGAATGAGATATTATTTTTTGTCCTAAACTCGAAAATATATTTACATCAACTTTTTCTGAATTAGTATTCCCTAAATACACTTTAAATTGATTTTCAAAAGGGTTTGGATAAATTAAAAGGTCTTCGGATAAAAATATATTCTCTTCATAAGCACCTTGGCATTCTAAATCTGTATTAATTTTGATCGTATTAACACCATCATTTAAAGCCAATGTAATTTCATTTTTAGAGGTATTAATAACGAGCCCGTTTACTTCTATTGTGTAATTTGAACTTCCTGATAAATCAAAAGAAATAGTTCTATCCGTTTGATTTATTCTTGATATAACACTCAATTCTAATGGCTGTGTTATAACAATATCATAACAAAAAATAACATCGGGGTTGTTTTCAATAGTGATACAAACTCGGTAGGAACCTGCAAGTAAATTTCGGATTTCCAAATCATTTGTAAAATCAAAGGTGTTACTATATTTATCACCAGTAATTGTTGCGATATAGTTATGAGCCTCTATTGTATTTATATATATTTTACCATTATTACTGCTAATACAAGTTTCGCCAGTAATTAAAATGTTAAAATTTTCATTATCTAAGACCAAATAAGGACAACCAAATAAATCTACAGGAACTCCAAATGGTGTATTCCCACAGTTATCATCTGCATTGGCTACACCGTCATTATCAGCATCAGCACAAATCTCTTGGTAATTTGCTGTATCATCCTTATACCAAAGATCATAATGTCCGTTTTGATTAAATATAACAGCTGCTGCGTCGTCTACCAGTATGCATTCTAAATTTGGATTACCAGTAGTATTTAATTTATTAAGATTTTGGTTATTTCCATTTTTGATATTTAATTTATCTTGTGTTAGTAGATTGTTTTGGCAATAAAGCTCTATTAGATTGCTGTTTGAAGATACATCTATGCTTTCTAATTGATTGGAAGAGACATACAGAGTTTCCAATAATTGTAAATTATTAATGCTTATGGATGTAAGTAAATTATTTGAAACCTTTAAATTCAAAAGTTTAACATTTGAAACCAAAGGTAAATCGTTGAGTTTATTATTAGAAGCATTTATAGTTTCCAAAGCTGTATTGTTTGACACATCTAAAGTTGTTAGTTCATTAAAACTACAATCTAAACTAATAAGAGCATTAAAATCTTCTAAACCAGTTACGTCCTTAATTCCTAAGTTTTTAATACTTAACGATGTTGTTTTTTCAATAGCTATGGTTGGCACATAATCATCTAATGGCCCTATGTCATAACCCTGATTAATTAGCGCCTGCTCAAAAGCGTCATCAGGTACATTTGTCTGATAATAATGACAATCCATACTATAGGAGGCAGTAGCATCTATAGACCAATTAACTCCACTTGGTTTTGTTTCTGAATCTGCAGTAATACATGTTAAATTTGGGTTATTTGTTGCGTCTAAACTAGCTAGACTTGCGTTTTTACCATTTTTTAGATTTAGCGTTGTCAATAACGGGTTTGACACACAACTTAAATTTGTTAAAGCGGTATTTGCACTAAAATCCAAATCTTTTACAGAATTCCCATCAATAATAATACTTGTAATACTAATAAAATCACTGGAATCAAATTCTGTAAATTTATTATTTGAAAGATTTAAAATCTTTAAAGCAATATTCTTACTTAAATCTAAGACGGTTAAATTGTTACCAGAGCAATTAATATTTGTAAGCGCTGTATTTAAACTAAGGTCCAAATCAGAAATTCCAGTATTAGAACAATCCAAAACCTCTAGAGACGTATTCTTTTTAAGGTTCAATACATACAAAGGATCCAAAATATTACCAGAACAGTTTAACGTCTTTAAATTACTAAAGTCTTCTAGGCCTGTTAAATTTAAAATTCCCAAATTGGCGATGGTTAAATCTGTTATTGACTTAATATTAGCTGTTAGTACATAATCATCTAAAATACCAGTTTGATCATACCCAAGGTTTATTAAGGCTTGTTCAAAATTATCGTCTGGAACATACGTTTCACCAAAATGACAGTTTTCATTATATTCTGCTGTGGTCTCTTTTAGCCAACCATCAGGACCATTTGGAAGCGTAAAAGTATTATCAATCTCAATACAGTTTAAACTTGGGTTTAATGTCGCATTAAAGCTTGTAATATTCGCATAATTAACATTTTTAACGGATAAAAAACCTAGTTGATTGTTAGATACATTAATGCTTATCTTTCCTGGACAAGAATCTTGATATCCACCTGGATATGTTATAGCTGTAGGGCATGGATTTACACCAATAGCATCTAAAAGAAGAACTTCTAATACATTTTTTGAAACATTAAAACTCCTCAGGTTTCCCAAATTGGTAGCTAAAGTTAATTCAGATAACATATTAGATGAGACATTTAATTCTACCAATTCAGTAAGGTTGCTTATGTCTAGACTAGTTAGTTGATTACTCGAACCAAATAAATATTTAATTTTGTTATT
Source organism: Polaribacter sp. (assembly GCA_047611925.1). Taxonomy (GTDB): domain Bacteria; phylum Bacteroidota; class Bacteroidia; order Flavobacteriales; family Flavobacteriaceae; genus Polaribacter. The sequence goes on along the minus strand of JBLFXB010000050.1, from coordinate 3,647 downwards.
TGAAGAAAGAATAAGGTTGTTAATTTTGTTATTATCAATTTTAAGAGTCTTTAAAGCGGTGTTAGTACTTAGGTCAAGTCCTGTGAGTTCGTTTTGCCCCCCTTGAATTAAGGTTAGTGCTGTATTATCTGTAAGAACTATAGCAGCAATTTTATTTGATGTAAAATCTAAACTATCTAGTAATTTATTAGAACTAAGAAGTAATTCGGTTAATACATTAGATTTGCTACTCAAATTTGTTAAAGCAGTGTAATAACTTACGTCCAACACCTTTAAACCATTACTATCAGTACTTAATTTTTTTAGGGATAAATTGTTTACGGAGCCTTTTACACTAAGGATTTGATTATTATTACAATTCAACTCTATAATATTGGTGTTGGCAGTTATATCAATAGTCTTTAAATAATTATTTGAAATATTTAATATCTTTATATCCGTATTTAAAATAACGGCATCAAGATTGTTGTTAGAGCAATCTAGTTCTTCCAATTTCAGATTTAATGAAACATCTAGGTCCTTTAAATAATTACTCCCACAGAATAAATCAATTAAATTATCGGTCCCTGTAATATTCAGTAAACCTAAAGTATTAGCGGTGTTTGTTGTTAAAAAAGCATTAGAAGCACAATTAAGCCTCTCTAAATTACGCATGCCAATAAGATCCAGTTCATTTAAATAATTCGCACTGCAATCTAGTTCTTTCAGTAACTTAAATTCTTTTATTCCAGTAAGGTTCTTAATATCCTTGTTACTTACATCTAGTGTCTTCAGATGCTCTATTTTAGAAATTAATACCGTATTTTTTGTTGCTGGGTCTGCATCGTCTGCATCAAATCCTAATGCAACTAAAGCTTCGTAAAAGGTGTCATCTGGAATTTCTGTAAATCGTCCACCTATACAGTTGTTGTTATAAGATGCTATTGTTTCTTTTTTCCAATTTCCTGCTGCTGTTGCTGCATCTGCCGCATTAATATCAGCTACATTTACACAATACAAATTGAGGTTACCGGTTGCATCGAGTGTTGTTAAGCTTGTGTTTTTAAGGTCCAAAGTAAGCAGTGCGTTAGTACTACAGTTTAAATTAGTTAATGCACCATTATTAGAGAAATCTAAATTCTCAATTTGGTTTATCGAACAATTTAGTGTGGTTAAAGTAGTATTCGCTTTTAAATCTAAACGTGTTAAATTATTACCTGAACAGTTTAATTCTTTCAAGCCAGCAAAGGCTTCAATTCCTGTTAGATCAGAAATTAATAAATTAGAAATATTTAGAGGTTTTGACAACGCGATGAACGCATTGATATCTGATGTTGCTACAAAGTTGTTAACGACACCATCTGTATCAATATTCTGCTTAATTAGTTCTTGCTCAAAGTTATTATCTGGCACATACGTACCACAATTTATATTATATGATGCAGTTACTTCTTTTTTCCAATTCCCTGCCGTAGTTGCCGCTGCTGCCGTAGCAACGTTATCTACTTGTATACAATATAAGTCTACGTTACCTTCAGCATTAAAAGTAGCTAATGCTGTATTTGCACCATTTTTAATATTTAGGAAACCTAATACTATATTGTTTTGGCATTCCAAGCTCGTTAGTGCTGTATTTAAAGAGAGGTCTAATGCTCCAATGTTGTTTGTTGAACAATCAAGCGTACTTAAAGAGGTATTGAGTTTAAGGTCTAAAACCTCAATTTTGTTCATGGAACAATCAAGAGTGATTAATGAGGTGTTATTGGCTAGATCTAATTGATTAAAAGAATAATTATTAGCTGAGTTGTTTGGATCTAAATATTTATTATTAGAACAATTAAGGTTCTCTAACTGTACATTAGTCTTCAAATCTATTCCGGGCAATGCATTATTAGAGCAGTCGAGTGTTTTTAACGCTATATTTTTTGACAGGTCAACTGTTTTCAGGTCATTATCTGAAAAATCTAGTGTTACCAACAGTACAAAATCTTCAATTCCTGTGAAATCTGTAATTGTTTTATTAGATACATTCAAAGAAGTAATTTGGGAAACTTTTTGAGTTAAAACAAAATTATTATTTGGTATACCGTCTCCTAGACTAGGGTTCAGACCTTCTAAATACGCTTCAAAATTGTCATCGGGTATATAGGTATAAATATCTGTACACGCAGCATCATTATAATAGGTCCAAGCATCTTTTACCCAAATTGTATTTCCAGTTAAAGGGGGGGTAAACCCACTATCTATTTGTATACAAAATAAATCAGGATTGTATTGAGAATTGAAAGCTGAAATTAACGTATTATTAGAACCATTAGCAACAATTAAAGAAACTAACTGGTTTCTAGACACATTAATAGATCCTTTTCCCTGACAATCATTGTTTTGTGAAGTACAAGCAACTGTATTTATGGTACTTAAATCTAAATTGGTTAATTGGTTTTTTGATGCGTCTAAATTTGTTAATAGCGTGTTCTTAGACAAATCTAAACTAGTAATTGCATTTGAGGAACAAAATAAGGATTTCAATGCTAAATTATCACTAATATTTAATGTGCCTGTTATTGAATTACTGGACAAATTCAAAAAAGTAAGGGCGTCATTTTCATGAACATCTATAGATGTAAGTCTATTACTTGAACATGTTAGGCTAGTCATTAAGGGGTTAAAAGCCTGCCCAGCAGTATTTATTAAAACCAGTTCCGTTATTTGATTGTTGGAACAATCTAAAGTTGCTAATTTTTCAAGAGTATCAATATTTATTTTCGTTAATTGGTTAGAACTACATAATAAAAACTTTAGTGCTATATTCTTTGTAACATCTAATGCTGTTAATCTATTATTATTGCAATTAAGACTTTCCAAACTTGTAAAACCCTCAATACCTGATAAATCAGAGATTTCCTTGTTACTCACATTAAGCGAGACAATTGAACTGACGTCTACTGTTAATACTTTTTGATTGATTAAGCCATCAGAGTCAATTCCTAAATCTATCAGTGCTTGCTCAAAATTAGAATCTAATATACTTATTGTGTTCTGCGCATTTATAAAGGGCATTACAAACAATAACGTTATAAGAGAAATCAAAAAATGCTTACCCATATTTAATTTATTTAATTAGTAATCTAAAAAACGTGATTCATTTAATTTTTATACTTTTAATGATTTTCTTTTTCATTAATAGCTTTATGAATATGTAACGCATTTTTTAATTTAACTTGTAATTTACTTAACAGATCTGCTTTGAATTTAGCATCCACTTTAATTTTTTCAAAAAACGAAGGATCAATTTTATTACCCCAATCTTTAAAGACCGTCTCTTCAGCTAATTTAAAACCAGCTTCAATATCTTCTTGTGTAATTTCATAATACGCAATACTACCTTCTTGAGTACTTACATGCTCATTATGTGCTTTTTCAACATATTTATCTCCTTGTACTAGGCGATTCATAATTTCGGTAATTTGCTGTTTAAGTTCATTAATTTCAACAGCTTGATTTGAAACTTGTTTTTCTAATTTTTCGACTAGGAAGTTATTATCATTCACATTTAAACCTACTACCACATTAATCATATTAAATGAGCCATTGTTACCTGCTTTTTCCCATGCTACACCTACTATATTATTAATATCTTTCGCATTCATCTTTGAAGGTTCAATTGC
>JBLFXB010000049.1:0-15914 GCA_047611925.1 Polaribacter sp. | reverse complement strand
TAATCCTCAAACTTCCCTTTAATACTTTTATCGCTGTTAGTGATTCTACCAAACAAAATTTAATTTCTCACAGTATTGCATCGCAAAAGATTATCAGAATTTATAACGGAATTGAATATAAATCTAGCGATAAGGATGAAGCAAATGCTTCAAAAAAATTCACTTTCACTTTTTTAGGAAGGCTTGGGGTTTCAAAAGGATTGGATATACTGATTCCGGCAGCAGGGCAATTTATTAAGGAATATCCCGAAGCTATATTTCAAATTATGTCGCCTGATAATTCCAAAACTATACAGCGAAAAGTAGAAAATTTAATATGTAAACATCATTTAGAAAAAAATGTGAATTGGTTTACAAATCTCGACTCTCTTCAAGTTGAAGAAAAATTACTTTCATCCAATTGCATGGTCATCCCATCTTACAGTGAAGGATTTTGTTTTGTGGCTGCAGAGGCAATAGCGCTTGAAATTCCAATAATAAGTTCAGGAAAAGGGGCACTGCAGGAAGTGGTTTCAGGAAAATTCATCAAAATGGAAACTTTTGATTCTGAAGGAATTTACCAATCCTTGGTAAAAGCAAAAAATAAAGAATATGAAATTACACCTATCAAAAAATTTCATTTTCAGGATACTTTAGAGGCATACTTAAAATTGTATCAATCAATCTGTCAATCTAAATAATCAGAATTTTTTGTCTTTGTCCTTTTCATTCAAATCAAGTTTTTCACGAAGTTCGCTAATCTCCTGTTTCATTAAACCAATATTTTGGCCAATTGATTTAATGCGTTCTGCCTGCTTAGAAATGATGAGCGAAAATTCGATCATGATTACAAACAATGCCATAATTAAAATTAAAAATAAAGCTGCCGGAGGGTAGGCTATTCCCATGAAGTCAGAAATCCATTCCAATCCATTTCTCCAGACCGAAAAAATGATAAAAAAAACAGTAAAGAATAACCATAAAAGGGAGTATTCTTCTTTGAGCCGGTGCTGCCTAATTAAAATAATGATAAAGATTAAAAGTGAAATACTTCCTATAATGGCTAAAATTTGTATCCTGTTATCCATAAAACTTTAATTAGTTACTTTTTTCGACCTTAGCGTAGCCATAGTCATTGATAGTAAAACTTTAATAATATAATAAGGTCCTTTCCAGGCTGGGATTGATGAAATTCCCCCCTGACGTTCTCGCATTTGAGTAAATACTTCCTTCATTTTAAAATTATTTTTTCCCAGTAAAATTATAACTTCAGGCTCTGGGAAATCAACCGGATAATGTACCGCTAAAAATTTGATCACTTTCCGATTGTAAGCCCTAAAACCAGAGGTTTGATCAGCAATTCGTTGCCCAACAAATATGAAACTAAAAAAACGTAGGATGTAAATCCCAAGCAACCGTAATGAGTCTGGCTGATAGGTTAGTGCTTTCTGAACAAATCGGGAACCGATTACACAATCAGATTCACCTTCAATTATAGGTTTAATAAGCGTTTTAATTTCCGCTATCAAGTGTTGGCCATCTCCATCAAACTGTAATGCAATTTGATAATCGTATTTTTTAGCAAATTTAAAGCCCGTTTGCACACTCGCACCGATTCCCATGTTATAAGGAAGATTAATCACATAAGCTAATTTGGTTTTTTTAGCAAGTTTTCCAGTTTCGTCGGCAGAACCATCGTTTATCACAAGCAGGTCAAATGCTGGGTATTCCTTTTTGATGGCCGTTACAACTTCCACAATGCTAGCTGCTTCGTTAAATGCAGGAATGATTACTAAAACCTTTTCCTTCATCATGGACTTTGAATATTTAAGCGTTGCTTGCATGTTTCTAATAAGGCCGCATCAACTAGAGCCCCCTGCGCAACGGCACTTAAAAAATCATTGTATGCTAGTTGAACCCTATTTTGATTAAGATAACAGCTTCCTCTGAGTTTTAACATATCTCCATCCTGTGGATTGTATTGCAATGAACTTGTTAAATATATAATAGAAAAATTAAACTGCCCCATTTCATAACAAGTCTTTGCCATGTCATTGTATGCATTGATCAATTTGGGATCAAGATTAATTGCTTTGTTTAAATCTGAAGTTGCTTCATTGTTTTTTCCTTGATATAACATCACGAGCGCACGGTTATTTAAGGCTGCAGCGTAATTAGGATTAAGATTAATTGCAACATTTAAATCACTTTCCGCTTTTTGTATTTCTCCTGTAAATAAGTATACCTTGGATCGTTCAAACCAAGCTGACTCAAGTTCTGGTTTTAATTCTATTGCTTTTGAACAATCAATAATTGCTGCATCTAAATTATTTAAGAGAATTTTTGCCTTCGCTCTGGCAACATAAGATTTCGCAAATTTATTATTGAGTGAAATTGATTGATTCAAATCTCGGATGGCTTCTTCAGGTCTGTTTAGCACCAAATATGATTCTGCTCTATTGTAATAGATCTGATTATTTTTAGGTGCAAGTTTATTAGCCATATTGAACTGCTCAATAGCAAGCAATGGTTTTAGCAACTTAAAATATGCGATGCCTAGATTTATATGTGGACGTACCTTATTAGGTGATTTTTGTACCACATCAGACCACAAAGATAAGTTTGTTTTCCAAACGGTATTGCGCACGGTTGTAAGGTATGCGTACGTAGAAATAATGAATAAAAAAACAAGGATGAATTGTGTTCGTTTAAATTTGTGAAAGATCTCCAGAAGAACAACTACTAGAATTATCGCAAATCCGAACATTGGTAAATACAAGCGATGTTCAAATATTACATCCCTTATGGGAATGATGCTTGATTCAACTAAAAGCGTGATAAAAAACCAGGCTAATCCAAATGAAATTAATGGGTATTTACGGTATAGCATAAAAATAGACCCGAGTAAACTGATAACAACAAAGCCACTAATTAGTTCATAGATCCCCCATACTGATTTAGAAATCGCAAAATTATAATCTAAGTTTTGTGAAATAGGAAGCACAAGTAACTGCACATATTTTACAATTACCCGAAGTTGAGTAAGAAAGTATTCAAAACGACTAATACTCTCAGTTTCTTGTGGAAGAAGTCCCCCAATAACCACCACAATAAATGAGATTGAAATTGCAATAACTCCAGTAAACAAAAACTTATTAAATCGTTTTCCTTGTTTATTTATAATAAAAAAGAATTCGATTAATAAATAAGTAAGCGGTAAAGTAATTGCAATCTGTTTTGAAAGGATAGCCGCTATTGCAGTAAGAACCATTAATAAATAATATAAAATAAATTTCAGGTTTAAATCTCCTGCAACTTGAGATAACCTTGCTTTAAAATAAAAAAAGCAGGAAGCAATATAAAAAAGTGCAGCTAGAGAAGTCATTCGTTGAATGATATAACTTACAGCTTGTGTTTGAATGGGGTGACATAAAAAAATCAATGAAACAAATAAAGCAAAGAGTTTTTCATTTCCTTTGATTTGAATTGGTTGAACTATTTTTTGGGAAATTATTAAAAGTGTGAAAAAGAAAACCAGCACACTCGTCGAAAGATGAACGATCAAATTAAAGACGTGATAACCAAATACGTTTGTTCCATTTAATGATCTGTTTATAGCAAGTGTAAAATAGGCTAAAGGGCGATTATTAATTTTTATCCAACTTGAAAATTTTGAATATAAGGAAAGATCATTCAAGTTATTTTGCTGAACAATGTGCATGCCATCATCAAAGTGAAATTCACCATAAAAACTATTGGAATAGATGATAGTGCCTACTACAATAATTAAAAGACTAGCGAACAACTGTGTTCTATTATTTATTAACTTCAATTGGTTTAGATTGACTGTGACAAATATAATGTCTTTTAAAACATTAGGTATATAAATATGATTTAATCTCTTTTGCCGATAGCGTTTGGGTAGAAAACCAAAATAAATGAATACTAGAGCGATGAAACGACTATAGTTTTGAATAAAACTATTGCTGTTTTGTTCTATAATTGCCTCCTGATTAAATGTAAATTATAAATAAAAAGTAGGCTAGTGATAACAATTTTATAGCATATGTTTAGTATGGAAATCAGATATTCAGGTAAAGGTAAATATGGGGAATGTTAGTTTTTTTCTAGAATAAAAAATAGTTAACCACCTGTTTTGGTAATAATTATATCTTTAATGTACCTAAAGCTTCTGTGAAGAAAGTAAGGGTTCTTTTAAAAATCACAAATTCTAGTTACTGTAAAAATACTTGTTGTTGGTTTCGATCTTAAACTATTTAATTTTCTAAAAATCTTCACAGCCAATTTTTTATTGTCATTTTATTTTCTTCACATTAAATCTGGTTTATTTAAATTTTTAAAAATCGAAGAAAATAATATAATTATCAAAATGCTTTCAATTATAATATTGGCTTATCATGAAGCGGCAACTATTCATAGAATTTTAGATAAAATAAAGGAAGTTCAATTATTAAATGGTATTACCAAAGAACTTAGTATTGTAAATATTTGTTCGTCTGATGATACTAAAGGTACAATTTCTTGTGCATATTATTTTAATTCCGATATATCTAAGATTAAAAAACGTAAGGTCTGTATTTAGGAGCATTCCTAAATATCTGAAATAGTAAATTGTATCATAAATAGAGAAAGTTCGAAGTAATAATAGTACATTAATTTAGAAAATCATACATTGTATTCATAAATTAATTATGTAAAGATTAAAGTGCATGAAAACAATATTAGTAACAGGTGGTGCAGGTTTTATAGGTTCTCATTTATGTGAACGATTACTTAGAGAGGGGAATGAAGTTATATGTTTAGATAACTTTTTTACAGGTTATAAACGAAATGTTCTAAAATTGACATCAAACCCTAATTTTGAAATAGTAAGACATGATATTACCAACCCATATTATGCAGAAGTTGATGAAATTTATAATTTAGCTTGTCCTGCAAGTCCTATAAGTTATCAATATGATCCTATTAAAACAATTAATACTTCAGTTATTGGAGCTGTCAATATGTTAGGTTTAGCCAAAAGAGTGAACGCCAAAATTCTACAAGCAAGTACAAGTGAAGTTTATGGAGACCCTACAATTCATCCTCAAACAGAAGATTATTGGGGCAATGTAAACCCCATAGGATTAAGGTCTTGTTATGATGAAGGAAAAAGGTGTGCTGAATCATTATTTGTAAATTATCATCAACAAAAGAATGTTAAAATAAAAATCACACGTATTTTCAACACATATGGTCCAAACATGGATATAAATGATGGTAGAGTAGTTTCAAATTTTATTGTTCAGTCTTTAAAAGGAAAAGATATTACCATTTTTGGAGATGGAACTCAAACACGTTCATTCCAATATGTAAACGACCTTATTGAAGGAATGATTAGAATGATGAATTCAGAAGATTCTTTTTTAGGACCCGTAAACATTGGGAATCCTAATGAATTTTCAATGTTAGAATTGGCTAAAGCTATAATTAAACTGACAAACTCAAAGTCTAAAGTAATTTTTAAACCATTGCCAATTGATGACCCTAAACAAAGGCAACCAAATATTGATTTGGCAAAGAAAATGTTAAATGGGTGGGAACCAAAAATTGAATTAGAAGAAGGCCTTAGTAAAACAATTGAATATTTTAAAAGTATTATATAAGGCAAAAAAAAACACTATTAATTTTTGAGATTTGATACCCGATGGCGCGGATATGTAGCACACAAGTGCTAGCGCGGAATTGTATTCCGTGCCGTTACGAGGGAGAAAATAAATATTATAGAAAGCTACTTTAAGCAATTAGAGTAGTTTTTTTATGCAATAGATTTAAGTTTTACAGCTTTAATAAGTGCGTCTAAAGTTTAGATAAGATATTCTTTACCTTGTTCACTAAACTCATAAATATCTTTAAACCTTGGATAGCACTAGTGTTTACTAGTGCAGTCAATGAACAACCAATGGAGTAGGACAGAATCTTGTTTCCGCTGCTGTAATAATTTAACGGTTATATTTTTAGAGTGTGGCCATTTTTATTTTGATTCATGTCATCTAAAATTGGGTGAAGATCCATTTTCTGGTGTATTGGTCTCAAATTATGATCACTCCACAAGGCCAACTCGACTATTATTGGGGTTAATGAGAGTCCGTTCTCTGTCAAAATGTAAATGTTGGTTTTCTTATTTTGAGGGATTTTCTTCTTTTCAATGAATTTTAATTTTTCTAATGTCTTTAATCTGGCTGACAGTATATTCGGCGCTATGGCCTCTGTGCTTTCAGAGAAGTCTTTAAAGGTTCGACAGCCCTGATAACAACATCAGTTTAATTATAACTAAGCTCCACTTGTCTCCCACGATATCGAGAGCAGAAGTGATAGGGCAGGTGAAACGAAAATTTTTAAGAATCATAAAATTATTTATTTTTACTATTGTTTTGATAGTAACTTACTGTATTTACTTTCAAAACAAAAGTAATCAATTTTTATAACTATTATCATGAAAAAACTGTATGTATTTCTGATTGCCATAAGTTTATATGGCTGTAATGAAACACCTAATCCGGAATGTGTAACATTGCAACAATCCAAAGTAAATTTAGACGTCAATGTCGACATGTATAGAACTGTTTGGGATAAAATTTTAAATGAGCGAAATATTGATTTAATTAATACGGACAGTTTTGATGCTTAGATTAGCGAAATCACTTCATCAGGAACAATAACTGGCATTGAAGATTTTAAAGCCTACTACAAGAACTATCTGACAGGATTTTCAGACGCAAAATTTACAATGATTGATGTTTACGGATAAGGAAATTTAATTACAAAGCATTGGCGTTTTCAAGGAGCTCATGACGGAGAATTATTTGGAATTCCTGCATCAAACAATATATTAGATTTTTATGGTGTGTCATTGGTAGTGATGAAAGACGGGAAGGTTTTTCAAGAGCAAAGTTACATTGATAACATTGTTTTCATGAAACAGCTTGGTTTGATGGAATAAGGGTTTTATTATTATTAATAATTTATTTTATGATTGCAACTTTGAATAATAAGTGGATGTGAAATCAAAGCATCTGTTTAATAATTATTCTAAATGATGAGCTCAATCAATTTACAGGTATTTATAAACTCTCTGCGGGATATATAACCGTTCGATATTTCAATAGAGATCTCTACTATAAACCAGATACAAAAGTATCTGGTTTTTTTATGCTGTAAATTTAACGATACTTTAATTTCTAGAAAAGACACCTTGCCATTTTTTTTACATAAAAAAACCCCTACCGAAGTAGGACTAAAGATTTTCATCTACGGCATATAGCCTTATTGTGATAAGATTAATATCTTAGTTTTCATTTTAAAATATAATTTCTATTTTATTACCCAAGTATTTACTGAATTCAAATTCGATTGAATAACAATCTTATAAAATTCTGAAGGCCCTCCTTTTAATACAATTGTAGCTTTTTCATCTGATGTCATAACCTGTAAGACTTCAGTGTACTTATCTTTTCCACTTTCTTTGAAATTATTAGTGTTTGATAATAATACTTTTGCCTTTTCATCGGGGCCGTAAGATTTCCATCTTAAAAGAAGTTTGTTTCCTTCTTTTGTCGCTGTAAAATTACTCATGGAGATTGAATTTACAAAAGACACCCCATCTATCTCTCTTTCAATTTCATCGGAAGCATCTATTTCCAAATGGCTCAAAATAGATGGTACAATATCTACTATTCCTGGCTTAGCATTAAAATATTCGTTCGTATTTCTATGATTGGTTACAATCCAAGTAGCACGTTCACGATCTGATTGACCTCCATGCCCCATACCAGTATCTGTACTTCTGCCATGATCTGTTGTAATCACAATCATCCAATCTTCGTTAAATTCTTTAGAGCGTTTTTGAAGTGCATTCCAAATTCTTCCAACTTGCTTATCTGCCTTTTTTATTGCGTCATGAAACTGTGGACTATCTCCATACATATGTCCCATATTATCTGTAAATTCCAAATATACCCATGACAAATCAGGGCCCTTATTAAGAATCGTATTTGCTGTTTTTTTAGATACAAACTCATCTATTTCTAAAAAGTGCATGTCATCTTTTTTATGTGGAAAGTTGATTGTATCATGTTCAAACCCGTCAAATACATAATCAAATTTAATACCACCTGCTTCCTTTAACCCTTCTCCCACAAGTTTTGTTCTATTATCTAACCAAGTCGAAAATATGGCTGTCTTTAAATTTGAGTCATGACTTTTTACGATTCTAAAGATATTCCAATAATTGTAATTGGGGTCTTTAATTCCATTCCCCAAAACATTATGCTTATTTGCCCAAGTACCTGTAATTAAATTATTATATCCGGGAGCAGAGATTGTTGGGGTTTGAGAATAGGTTCCTTTTAAACCTCCAACTAAGGCTCTAGTATAAGCCCCTTCTTTGCTAATTGCATCTAAATTAGGAGTATTTACCGATTCCAAAGCATCTGATGATACTCCATCAATCAGAATAAATATGGCTTTCTTTTTCGGGATTTGATTTTTGGAACAACTAGAAAAACCAACAATCGAAGTTAGAATGATTATAACTGTATTTTTTAAATTCATTTTACGCTTCCATAATTAAACGGTTAGTTTTTAGTTATGGATAAATATAGCACTATATTTCTTCTGAATTAATAAATCAATTGACTTCTTTAAATCTTGATTTTCAAAAGAATAATTCACCGTACTGTAAATGTTAACCTACAAAAATAGGTCTTCAAATTAATAAAAGCCGCAACCATTCGTTGAGGTTTTCTTTTTACTTTAAAAAAGTATCGTAATTCTCTACAACTTCAATAATTAGTTTTACAGCCTTAATGTAAAATTCTTGATTAATGTTTTCAAAAGTATCTGTGTCTTTGTGGTAGTCTTTATGATCTTCAACTCCGAAATAAATAAACGGAATTTTTTCTTTGTGAAATGATCTATGATCAGAAGAATTTGTCCAGTCATCTTCAAAGTTATCATCTGGGTTGTCGTGTCCAGAAATTAGGTTTATCATAGAGTTAACTGTGGTTAAAGGCGTTCTAAGATTCGGGTAATGAAATAATCCACAAGCATATAATTCGTTTTTATCAGTATGAGAAATCATATCCATATTTATGTTTAGAACAATGTTTTCTTTTCCTAAAGGAAAGTTATGTACTAAATAGCTAGAACCTAACATGCCAGATTCCTCAGCGTCTACAGTTGCAAAAACTAAGGTGTGATTGGGCGTTTTATCTTTAAAATAAGCTGCAATTTCGATAACCGCGGCTGCACCAGAAGCATCATCATCTGCACCATTATATATTTTTCCTTTTCTAATTCCTAAATGATCATGATGGCCAGTAATTACAATTACTTTATCAGATTTTCCTTTAATCATTCCAATAATATTACCTCCAACAATTGTTGTGTCTGGCACATTTACGCTATTTCTGCTTTTTCCTTTAACCGGAAACATACGTTGTCTTCTTTTTCCTTTATAGGTGTGATTGAAGTTTTGAGTATATCCAGAATCTAAAACAGTTTCTAACTGTAGTCTCTTAAATTCGCTCGCAATTAAAGCTTGTGCTTTTCTATTGCCTGGTTTTGTAAAACCTCTTCCCTCTAAAGAGTCGCTGGCTAATATTTGTATATTTCTTAAAATTCTACCAGTATCAATTTGAATAGTCGACGCTTTTTTATTTAGGTTTAAATGGTTGGTTTCTTTTTTTTGATTAAAAGTACAACTTGTAATAATAAAATAGGACTAAAAGTGATTTGGTAATCTTCTATTTGTTGAAATTTAGAATTATAATTGACTAAAGATATAGAATAATGAATTCGAAAGGCAATAATTTATACTAGTTGTTGTTTAAAAAGAGCGCTTTTAGGTTAAAAACCAATAAGATTTATTGTTCATGCGCATGATAATCTATATATTTGAAATCTTGAAAAAACGTACTTTAAAAAGGCTTAATTTTGTATAAAAAATTACTTATTGTTTTATTTTCTTTTGGATTCTTTTCTGCTTTTAGTCAAGAAACGTTTCCAATATACTCAGATTATTTGTCAGACAATGTGTTTTTAATTCATCCATCAGCTGCAGGAATAGGTAATTGTGGGAAAATCAGGCTTACTGGTCGAAAACAATGGCAAGGAGTTCCAAATGCGCCAGAATTGCAAACATTGAGTTTTCATAATAAGTTTGGAGAAAATGCAGCACTTGGTTTTGTTGCTTTTAATGATAAAAATGGATATCATTCTCAAAAAGGAATTCAAGCAACATATGCGTATCATTTAGAGATTGGGAATGGAAGTGTTTTTAAGCAATTGTCTTTTGGGTTGTCTGCAACTGCAGTACAAAATCAAACCGATCAAAGAACATTTTTTGGAGATGTAACTGTAGCGCAGTTAATAGAAAGTTCTAGCTATTTTAACGCAGATTTTAGTGTTGCGTATCATAGTGGAGGGCTTTCATCATATTTTACTGTGAAAAATTTATTGTTATCAGCTAAAAACAATTTAAATAATAGCTTAGAGCCTTTAGATTTAAGGAACTATATTTTTAGCGCAGGGTATTTCTTTGATTATAGAGAGAAAGTTCAATTTGAGCCTTCATTTATGTTGCAATTTAGAGAAGGGACGGGAGAAGCAATTGCAGATTTTAATATTAAAGTATATAAAAAATTAAACAAAGCTACTTTGTGGGCAGCAGTATCTTATAGAAGCAGTTTTGATAAAGGAGCTGTAGAGAATTTACAATATGTAACCCCAGTTGTTGGGATTAACTATCAACAAATGATGATTTCTTATACCTATACAAAACAGTTAGGTGATGTTGTTTTTGCAGATGCAAGCTACCACCAAGTTACTTTGGGTATTAACATATTTTGTAAAAAACCTAGAGCAGCAGCTTGCCCTAATATTAATGCTTCTTTTTAGATTAAAACTCTAAGAAATCAATTACTACTTTTTTATGTTGGATTAAAAGGTTTTCTAAAACCTCTTTGTTTGTGTTGCTATAAAATTGATTAAAGCTATTTTCTGAATTCAAATTCAATAAATTATATTTTTCTAATACTCTTTTGGTTTGTCTTGCAACAGCTTGTCCTGAATCAATTATTTTTATAGTATCTCCAATTATCTTTTGTATTTGAGGGATCAAATACGGATAATGTGTACAGCCAAGTACTAAATAATCAATATTAAATTTTAAGAATACTGAGAGGTGCTTTTCAAGCAAATCAGTCATTTCAAGAGAGTGTAATTGATTGTTCTCAATCAATTCAACCAAGCCTTCTCCCACTTGCTCTATGATGTTAATTTCGTCATTCAGCTTGTTTGATGTTGTGGCGAATAACTGGCTATTTAAGGTTCCTTTTGTCGCTAAAATACCTATGTTTTTTGTTGTTGTGTTTAGTGAGGCTGGTTTAATTGCCGGTTCTATGCCAATAAACGGAACTTTATATTTTTCTCTTAAGTGTGAAATTGCATTTGTAGTTGCCGTATTACACGCTACAACGATAAGCTTACAGTTTTTGTTTAATAAATACTCTGTATTCTTTATGGATAAATTGATGATTTCATCTTTACTTTTGTGGCCGTAAGGAGCATGTTTACTGTCTGCGAGGTATATTGTGTTTTCATTTGGCAAAAGATGCTGTATTTCTTTCCAGATAGATGTGCCGCCAACACCAGAGTCAAAAATACCTATTGAGCTTTTAAAAGTAGATTTCATATAGTAACAAAAATAAAAAACCTACTTTAAAAAGTAGGTTTTTTTTATGATAATATGTAAAAATTGTAATTAGAATCCTAATTTAGTTTTAACTGCACTGTAAATATCAATACCTTTATCAAAAATAATTAATCCACCTCCTGGAGCTGAGTTGAATATGTATGCTAATCCTTTAGCAGCAGCAACATCTTTAATTGCTTTTTGAGCTTTTAAGATTAATGGGTTAGATAATTCACCTTCTTTTTTCTGTAATTCTTGAGTAGCTAATTTTTTAGCTTGTTGAATTCTTGCAGCTTCTTGGCGAACTTCTGCTTCTCTTTTTGCATTCGTTTCTTGAGTTTGAGCCTTTGCTTCAGCTTCATATCTTTTAAGTTTGTCTTGAAGCTTTGTTTCTAAAGCACCAATATCGTCTCTGTAAGTTTTACTCATTTTTTCAAGCTCAGCTTTCATTTTTATTGTGCCTGGCATTTCTTGAAAAAGTTTCGCAGTATCTATGTGTCCTATTTTTTGCGCATTTGCAACACCTCCAGCACCTAACATAAACACAGCAATTAATAGTAACTTCTTAAATTGTTTCATCTCTCCTTGTTTTAATTTAATTTAATTTATTTTCTTGATTGTTAACTTTTGTTTTTTTTGTTCTTTCTCTCAAGTAATAGTTCTCTTTTAGCTTTTCTTTTGGCCAGAAGAGCTTCTCTTTTAGCTTGAATAGCTTTTTTTTGCTGTTCTTTTTTTTCTAGTTTTGCAGCTCTAATTACTTCAAGCTTATTTTGTATTTCAGTTTTCTTTGCTGAAATTTTTTTCTTTGAAGTTTTTATTCTCCTATCTTTTACTATAGTTGATAAAACCAGTTCGCTAATGTCGTGTTTTTTATTGGAATACAACATCACTAATTCACTAGATTTATCAAAAACAAAGTCATATTTTTTTCTTTTAGCAATTCCTTGTATAGAATTGTAAACTAAGTCTTGAATAGGCTTTATTAATTGTTTTCTTAGTAAAAACAGATCACCTTTAGGACCAAAATATAAAGACTCTAGTCTTGCTAGTTCTTCTTGTTTAATAAGAATGTCTTCTTCTCTTTCTTCAATTAAATCTTTAGTTAGAATTGCTTTTTCGTTGGCTAAATCTGTTTTAATAACCTCTATATGTCTCTCAAGCTTTTTTAACTTCGTTTTCCAAGTTTCAACTTTAGAGATTAGATTGTTTTGTGCTGTTACATATTCTGGTACATTTTCTAAAATGTATTCCATATCTATGTATGCTATATTTTGACCTCTTTGAGCAATACTAATTTGTATTGAAAAGAAAAGAATGATAAATGTTATTAAATTTTTCATTGTTAATTAGTTCTTAATTTGAAATAATCATGCCAAAAATCACGTCGTATATTTTTTTACATTTATTTTTAGAATTGTCTTCCTATAATAAAGTGTGTTTGCCATCCTGATTTAGGAGCATTAGGAATGTTATTGTAAATTGGTAATGCATCAAAACCATGTGCAAAATCAATACCTAATAAACCAAAGGCAGGCATAAATATACGAACACCAAGTCCAGCAGACCTTTTTAATTCAAACGGATTAAAACTGCTAAAATTGTCATATGAATTTCCTGCTTCTAAAAACCCTAATGTATAAATAGATGCAGAAGGCTTGTCTGTAATTGAGTATCGTAGTTCTAACTGAAATTTATTGTAAATCGTTCCTCCTTCAGTAGATGATATCCTATTGTTTTCATATCCTCTTAATCCTACTGTTTCTCTTCCATCTAATTGATAAGCTGCTAAGCCGTCTCCTCCAACAAAAAATCTTTCAAAAGGTGTAGCGCCAACCTTGTCGCTATAGTGACCTAAGTATCCACCTTCAACATTTGTCATTAAAACTAGTTTTTTAGTGAAAGGGGTGTACCATTTTCCTTTAAAACTTAATTTATAATATTCCATCCATTTATATTTGTCAGCTAAGCCAAGGTTAGAATAATCTTTATTGTTAACTAATGAGTATGGGAAAGTGAATTTTGCTCCAATACTAAATTGAGAACCATATGTTGGAAATATTATTGATGGTCCTGATGAGTTTCTACTCAGTTCTATACTATATGATAAATTATTTAAATTACCATTACTTAATATGTCTGTACCAACTCTAAACCCATAGTTATTTAAGTTGAAGCTTTGGTAACTTAATGTTTGAGATAATTGAAAATAATCATCTGGCCATTGTAAACGCCTCGCTAATCCAATAGAAGAACCAATAATTTTTAAACTTTGATCTTTATCTACTATACCCGTGTTGAAGTCGAATTGATATTGATTAGAGTTATAGATAGAGAAAGAAAAAGATTGTGGCTTTTTTCCTCCTAACCAAGGTTCTGTAAATGAAAAGCTATAGGTGCTATATGTTCTACTTGCTTGCAGCCTTAAAGATAATTTCTGACCATCTCCTGTAGGTAATGGTATGTAAGCTTCTTTTTTAAACAGGTTTCTAATTGCGAAATTGTTAAAAGTTAATCCTAGTGTACCAATAAATGATCCACCACCATAACCACCTTGTAGTTCAATTTGGCTACTACCTTTTTCAATTACAGTAAAGTCAATATCTGCAGTCTTATTTTGAAAATCAGGTTTAACGTCTGGTGAAACATCAGTATCAAAGAAACCTAATTGACCAATCTCTCTTATTGAGCGAATAATTGCAGCACGGCTAAATAAGTCTCCTGGTTTTACTCTTAATTCTCTGTAAATTACATGATCATTTGTTTTTTCGTTGCCTATAACAGTTACTTTTTTTATTCGAGCCTTTTCATCTTCTCTAATTCTTATTTCAACAGTAATAGAATCACCAACTACTTTTGTTTCTATGGCGTTTACTGATGCAAATAAATAACCACTGTTGTGATACAATGTTTGGATGTCTTCTGAATCTGGAGTATTGTCTCCTTGTACTCTTTCTTTTAATACTGAACCATTATAGGTATCACCTTTGTCAATCTTTAAAATTCCTTTTAAGAATTCATTTGAGTAGTTTTTGTTTCCTACAAATAGAATGTCATTAAAGTAGTATTGTTTACCTTCTTCAATGTCTATTTCTATACTGATGGTGTTGTCGTTATTATAGACTAATTTGTCATTAATAATACGAGCATCTCTATATCCTGATCTACTGTATTTGTCTAAAATATTTTCTAAATCCTCTCTGTATTTGTCATCTATATATTTAGAAGATTTCCAAAACCTACCGAGAAATTTTTGTTTTGTGTTTCCCATAGCTTTTCTTAGCGTTCTGCTAGAAAAAGCGTTATTCCCTTTAAAAACAATGTCTTTAATTTTGATACGACTTCCTTTGTCAATATGTACAGACATGTTTACAACATTTATATCCGAAGTATCTTTTACGGTGTTTATTGAAACTTTAGTTTTTAGAAACCCTTTGTCTGTGTATTTCTTTTTAAAGTAGTTATTAGAGGTTACAATTAGGTTGTCAGTAACCATTGTTCCTTTTTTTAAGTCGGTGTCTTTTTTTAGTTCTTTCGCTTTCGACTTCTTTATACCTGTAATACTCACCTCATTAAGTTGGGGTAACTCTTTTATGTCAAATTGTAAATAAACAGTATTTCCGTCTAATTTAGCTAGATACACATCTACGTTGCTAAACTGCTTACTTTCATACAGTTTTTTTATGGAGCTGGTTAACTTGTCTCCAGGTAATTTGATTGCTTGTCCATTTCTTAAGCCTGTGTATATTTTTACAGTTTCTTCACTGTATTTTTTAAGACCAGTAACGGTAATCCCTCCTAAAATATATTCTTTTCCTTTCTCATAAGATATTTGAGAAGGATTTGTGTTTATAGGTTTTTTTACCGTAGGGATAGTATCCTTAGAATTGGTGATTTCAATTTTCTTAATTGCTTTTTCTTGTGCATTTACATGTGCAGTTAAAAAACTTAATAAAAATAGTACTACAAAAGTGTATTTACTCATTTGTTGGTTTAATTTGTTCGCTTGTCTTACCAAAGCGTCGTTCTCTATTTTGATATTCTATTATAGCGTCAAAAAAATCACTCTTTCTAAAGTCTGGCCAAAGTACTTCTGTAAAATATAATTCGGCATATGCCATTTGCCATAATAAAAAATTACTAATGCGTTGTTCACCACTCGTGCGGATCATTAAATCAACAT
>JBLFXB010000048.1:0-16739 GCA_047611925.1 Polaribacter sp. | reverse complement strand
TCTTGAATATAACGCAAATCAATTCCGCTTTCTAAAAGATGAGTTGCATAACTATGTCGCAACGTATGTGGAGTAACTTTTTTGACTATTTGAGCATTTTCACAAGAGCGCTTTAAAAATGATCGAATACTTTCAGCACTATACTTTAACCCTTTTTGCCCTTCAGCAAAATAGAATTTTGGAGCGTATGTGTTCAGGTAGTTTTTAATAAGCGGTAGCATGCTTTTCGCTAAAATAACATTCCTGTCTTTTCTCCCTTTAGCATTTTTCACAATAATTTGCCTGCGATCAATATCTATATGATTTAATTCAAGATTAATTAACTCACTAATTCGCAATCCAGCCGAATAAATCATAGCAATTATAGCGCGATGTTTCAAGTTTTTTGTAAACCTCAAAATAGAGATAACCTCTTGTTTAGATAAAACCGTTGGTAAAAAGGAGGAACTCTTAGGTCTAATCAATTTAATACTTTCAATCTTACAATTTGGATAATACAACACAAACTGTTTGATGGCACTTATTAACTGGCGCTGAGTACTTACACTATAATCCCTTTTGATGTAAACAGATTCAATAAAAAGTTCAACATTACGATGTGTTAAATCATCAATTGATATAGGTTGGATAAACGCTATGAAATCAGCTATCAAAGTAAAATAAGACCTTACAGTACTCTCGCTATATCGTTTGCCTTTTAAAAAGGAAACATATCCCCTAATAATTTCTTTATTTCTATCAGATATATTTCGAGAGGCTTTTGGTTTAGCAAGTTGAAACTCTTTTCCTATTGATGAATCCATTTCAAAAGAAGCAATATTTTTTAGTGCGATGTGCACTTTTTGAATAACCTTAAGGTCAAATTCACAATGCCAACCTCGCAAAGATTGACTCCATAAAAAGAATTTTAAGTCCCTTATTTTTGAAATTGTTGGTTCGTGGTATTTAAACACTAATAGTAGTCGAACACTTTTTTTGTGCACCACTTTTTTAAACAATACAGTAGATGTATTCTTGTAAAGATTTTTCATAGCATTTCAAAATTACAAAATTTTAATTAAAACCAATAAACTAAAAATTTTAAATAAAATTAAGCTACGTCTTTTTTTAACTCACGTTTTAAATACGCAACAGTTATTCCAGTTGCCAACACATCAGCAATAGGGAAGGACATCCAAACACCATTTATTCCATAGTACTTTGGTAAAATGAACACAAGCGGAATTAAAAAAACACCTTGTTTTAATAAGGTTAAACACAATGCGGGCCACGCTTTTCCTGCTGCTTGGAAATAGGCAGAACCAATTAATTGTGCGGTAATAACAGGTGTTGCTAAGAAAGTAATTAATAAGGCATTGGGAGTTCTGCTCAGTAATTCAGTATTTTCTGTAAAAACACCAACAATTGCTTCAGGAAACAAAACGATTCCCATAAAAATGACTACAGCAACGCCTGTTCCATAAATAATGGCCGTTTTAAGGGTTTCTTTTACGCGTTGGGTGTTGTTTGCACCATAATTGAAACCAGCTATTGGCAAAAAGCCTTGTGTTACTCCTAATACTGGGAATAGGGCAAACATCATCACGCGGTTTATAATACCGTAAACAGCAATAGAAACCTCACCACCATATTTAAATAGGGTATAATTTAAGATGATAATTAAGAGGCTTATCGTTCCTTGTCTTACAATAGTAACACCACCTAAAGCAATAATTTCTTTTACAATGTTAAACTCTAATACAAAGTTTTTTACATGGATGCGCAAGCTGCTTTTTGAGGATAAAAAGAAACCCAACACAAATAACCCACTTGTTGCATACGAAATAGTGGTTGCCAATCCAGCGCCATACATGCCCCAATCAAATATTTTTATGAATATGATATCTAAAATAATATTGGCAATTGCCGGTAAAATCATGGCGTACATTGCAAATTTTGGTTGTCCAACAGCTCTAATAATAGGATTTCCCATCATGGCAAATGCTAAAAATGGAACTCCATAAATAACCACGTGAAAATATTCGGTTGCTGGAGCAACAATAGCACCGTTTGCACCAAATAATTTTAAAATAGGAAAACAGAAATAGGTTCCAAGAAAAACAAACAATACAGACAAACCAACTGTTAATGTGATCTGATTGCCAAATGTTTTAAAAGCAGTATCGAATTTATGAGCACCTAAGGCTCTAGAAATAATAGAGCTACCACCAATTCCAATTCCCATTCCGATTGATGAAATAAAGAAGGCGATGGGCAAGACCACGGTAATGGCAGCAATTGCCATAATACCAATCCATCTTCCAACAAAAATAGTATCGACAATCATGTTTAATGACATCACTAAAATCCCAATTGAGGCTGGTACAGCTTGTTTGATAAGCAGTTTGCTAATCTTTTCTGTACCTAGTTCGTTTACTTTTTTATTCATGCAATTTTTTTGGTTGCTCAAAGATGCAGCCTTTCTAATTTCTACTTTCAGAAAGAAATGTTAAAAGAATGTTGGGTTTGCAAAACTTTAAGATTTCTTTAAGGATGCTGTGCGTAAGGAATGCCTGTTGTGTGTTTTCACAATAGCTTTTTAGCAGATCAGTTGGGTTTTTTTTATCAAAAAGCGCATCAAGAAGTTCGTTATCAGCTAAAATTGCTATTTTCAATACAAATTGTATTGATTTACTTAAAAAAGGTTCTGTAAAAATCGTTCGGAATGACCTGTATATTTATGTATGTTTGTGGTATAAATTACACAATGAACACAGTCAGAAATATATTTACCTACACACATATCGTTGTAAAAAACGAGCTAGACACCTTAGATCATGTAAATAATGTGGTGTATGTACAATGGATTCAAGATATTTCTACCAAACATTGGAATGATTTAACAAAGAACTCTCCAGATCTAAATTTTGTTTGGGTTGTTACGCGTCACGAAATTGATTATAAAGGGCAAGCTGTTTTAGGGGATGAAATTACCTTTAAAACCTGGGTTGGTGAAACAAAAGGCGTTACTTCTGTGCGTCACGTAGAGATTTATAAAGGGGCTGTTTTATTGGTAAAAGCAGCTACAATTTGGTGTATGTTACATGCAAAAACGTTGAAGCCAGCAAGAATTACAGAAAGTGTTTTAAAAGTGTTAGAAGCTGGTAAATAAACGTACATTTGCACTTTCAAATTAAGCATATGTCTACATTTAAAGATTTAGGAGTTCGTACTGATTTTATAGCTTCTTTAAAGGAGTTAAATATTATAACTCCAACAGAAATTCAAGAAAAAACAATTCCTGTTTTATTAACAACAAAAACAGACTTGGTTGGTTTGGCACAAACTGGTACAGGTAAAACTGCAGCGTTTGGTTTGCCAATCTTACATCAAATAGATCTTTCTAAAGATGTAGTACAAGCCTTGATCTTATCGCCAACTAGAGAATTGGTGCAACAAATAAAAAAGCAACTATTTAAATTCACAAAGCATTCTGAAGAGCAAATTTTTGTTGAAGGTGTGTATGGAGGAGAAAAAATAGACAGACAAATTGCAAACTTAAAAAGAACTACACACGTTATTGTAGCAACTCCAGGTAGATTGATTGATTTGATCGAACGAGGAGAAGTAAACCTTAAAAACGTTCAAACATTGGTGTTAGATGAAGCTGACGAGATGTTGAGTATGGGTTTTAAACAAGATTTAAATAGAATCTTAAAATATACAGACGGAACTAGTAATGTGTGGTTATTCTCTGCAACCATGCCAGAAGAGATTCAGAAAATTATTAAGAAATACATGAACCCAAGCGCAATTCGCATTGCTGTGAATGAAAATAGCTTGGTAAATGAAAATATTACGCATCAGTACGTTCAAACTTCTATTAAACAGAAAACAGAATTAATTATTAAGTTTTTAGAGAAAAGACCAAATGATAGAGGAATTATTTTTTGTAGAACCAAAGCTGGGACTCAAAATTTAACGGCGCAATTACAAGAAGAAGGTTTTTCTGTAGAAGCATTAGAAGGAAACATGCAGCAGAAAGAGCGTGATAGAGCTATGCGTATCTTTAAAAACGGAAACTGTCAGTGTTTAATCTCTACAGATGTTTCTGCAAGAGGAATTGATGTAAATAACTTAGCTTTTGTAATACATCATCAATTACCTGATCAATTAGAATACTACACACACAGAAGTGGAAGAACTGCAAGAGCAGGGAAAACAGGATTTTCTTTAGCCTTAGTTTTGCCTTATGAATTGGAAGATATTCAGAGGATTCAAAAAGATTTAGGAATCAAATTTAGTGAGATTTCATTTTAAAAAATGGATTTAATTTACGTTTTAGATATCATTGGAACGTTTGCTTTCGCAATTTCTGGAGCACTTGTTGCTTCTAAGAAAGAGTTCGATTTGTTTGGAGTAATTATTATTGCTTTTGTTACTGCCGTTGGTGGTGGAATGACACGTGATATTTTGATAAATGCACATCCTATTAATTGGATTGGCGATTTAAATTATATCTGGACCATTTTAGCTGCCGTGATATTCACATTTCTTTTTAAAAGTAAAATAGCCCCTTTAAGTAAAACCCTATTCTTGTTTGATACCATTGGTATTGGCGTATTTACCTTGTTAGGAACGCAAAAAGGCTTGTCGTATGATTTGCATCCTTTTATAGCTGTTGTAATGGGAATGGTTTCTTCTGTAATTGGTGGTGTGATTAGAGATGTATTGACCAATGAAGTTCCTTTGATTTTTAAGAAAGAAATATACGCATCTGCGTGTTTGGCCGGTGGAACGGTGTATTTACTTACCAATCATTTTCAACTGTCAGAAAACATACAATTTACTGCAACGATTGTAACTGTAATTGTTATTCGATCGTTAGCCGTTAAATTTCATTTAGAATTGCCCAAGATTAAAGACGATCTCTTCGGAAAAGTAAAATAAAAAAAACCGTTAGAATTTTCTAGCGGTTTTTTTTGTGTACACTGTAATGTTAGAGTAATTTTCTGTCTGATTGAGTGCCGTCAAAATCAAATAAAATTGTATCAAGAAGTTTTTAATTGAACTAAAATCGATGTTCTCGATACAAATTTTTCTCATTACCATTCGAGAAATTCACTCGAATTGACAGTATTTTATTTTACATCTTTCAACAATTCTCTAATAGAACGTTCTAATTGCTGATCTCTTCCTTTGTCAATAATTCCTGGCATGTTTTTTACCTGAATTAAAGGATTCGTTTGGTTGTTTTCCATCCATTCTCCAGCTTTGTTTTTAGCACTGATAGGAACAACACCCCAATATGCGCCGTTCGGCAATCCTTCCCAACCTGCAAAACTACAAGTTCCGGGAACTGGCATACCAACAGTTTTTCCAATTTTTAAATCAGTGTAACCTTGTGCATAACAATGTCCATCTGAATACATACTTTCATTAAAAATAGATAAGGTAGGTTTTGTCCATCTAGAAGTTGGTTCTCCACCAACCACTTTAGCTTCTGTTTCATAAGAAATAAACGGAACACCAGTAAAGAACATGGCTAAATCAGCCACTAAATCTCCACCACCATTAAAACGAGTATCAACAACCATTGCTTTTTTATCCGAGTATTTCCCCATCATATCTTGGTAAATACTTCTGTAAGGACCATCTCCCATTCCGGGAATGTGCACATAACCTAGTTGGCCGTTACTCATTTTTTCAACTTCTTTCTCGTTAATATGTACCCATCGTTTATACAATAAGCGATTCTCAGCGCTAATAGAAATTGGCTTTACAGTTAGTACTTGTTTCTTTTTTGTTTTAGGATCAAGGACCTCTAACAGCATAAAAGCACCCATTTTTCTGTTTAAGTATTTGGCTACGTCTTGGTCTTTATCAATCTTTTCTCCATTAATTTTTTCGATAACCATTCCTGCTTTTAAGTTGAACTTCGCTTTGTCTAAAGGACCTCCGTTAATAATTTCGTCAATTAAGATTCCGTCACCTTTATAGTTGTAGTTCATAAATATACCAAGTGATGCAGTAGCATCTGCATTCGAAATTTCACCACCTCTATATCCAGAACCTGCATGAGAAACGTTTAATTCTCCCAACATTTCTGATAACATTTCAGAGAACTCAAATCCATTACCAATATGTGGTAAATACTTTTGGTATTCTTTCTTTAGTTGTTTCCAGTTCACACCGTGAAAACTTGGCTCATAGAAAATTGCGTTTGTACGAATCCAAACATGATCAAACATAGCAGTTCTTTCTGCTGCTTCGTCAAATAACATTTCTCCTTTAATTTTTACTCCTTTTTGTTTCCAGTCAGTTGGAGTGATTTTAGAAATTTTACCACTACTTAATAAGTATAAATTTTTCTTTTCTTTATCCCATTGCAAACTTCCGCCTCTAGTATCTGATTTCAACACCATTTTGGTAGCTCTAGTTCTTAAGTTGGTGCTCCAAAGATTCGATTTCCCTTCAAACCTTGATAAATAGTATAAAACGTCTCCTTTTTTAGACAACACAGCATCCCCTAAACTAGAAGAGTGAATTGTAAGTCTACGTGTTCTGTCTTTCATATGATTCCAATCAAATGTAAGTGGAGTAACAGTCTTCTTCTTATCCGCTTTCTTTTTGTCTTTTGATTTCTTGTCGTCCTTCTTCTCTTTTTTTGCTTTATCAGTTGCTTTTTTAGCTTCTTCTTTAATTGCTTTCATTAGCTTAAATTCTTCATCACTCAAATTGAATTCATCCCAAGCATCTTGGGTAAAGAACATGCTGTAGACATCATTTTGAGATTGTCCACTTGTTGCGTATGATTTTAATCCATTTCTATTGCTAAACCAAATCATTTGTTTACCATCATTAACCCATTTAGGGCTAGAATCATAGTAACCACTTTCGTTTAAGTTTACGCGTTTAGAACCATCAGCAGCCATCAGTAAAACTTCACCATTGCTCAATGTTTTTCCCCAATCTACCAACAACCATTTGCTATCTGGACTCCACGTAAAATTTTGATCTCCATCTCTCATATGGAATAAATCTTTTGGTGTAAGTAAGGTTGTTTCTTTCTTTGATTTTAAGTCTTTTACTTTCAGCGTTCTTCGCCCTTCAACAAAAGCTACCTTTTTTCCATCTGGCGAGTATTGCGCCAAGTAATTATCAAATTTATTTTCGATTACTGCGGTTTCTTTTACCAAGGTTGCAGCATAAAAGAAAGGTTCTTCTTTTCGTAATTTTTCTGTTTTGTAAATACTCCATTTACCATTGCGCTCGCTACTATATACAACAGATTTTCCTTCTGGTCCCCAAGAAACAAAACGCTCATTTTCTGGAGTATTGGTCAATCTTTTTGTAAATGACTTATCTACAGAGGTTACAAAAACTTCGCCTCTTGCGATGAAAGCAATTTCTTTTCCATTTGGAGAAATCGCCATTTCGTTGATTCCGCCATTCACAGAAACAAATTTATCAGTATTGTCTTTGTTTTGAGTTCTGATATTGACGTTTACTTTTTTAGGTTTTTGACCTTCTTTCATTGTGTACAATTCACCGTCATATCCAAAAGAAAGGATTCCGTTACCAAAACTTAAAAAACGTATTGGATGTAGCTTGAAATTAGTTATTTGCTCGCTTTGACTTGGATTGTTGAATGAGAGTTTATGCACATTAAAAGTCCCGCTTTTCTCACTTAAATAGTACATACTCGTTTCATCAGCATTAAAAACAGGTTGTCTGTCTTCACCTTTAAAAGTAGTAATCATCTTATGAGCTTTGGTTTTTGTGTTGTATGTCCAAATATCTCTAGTAATTGAAGATGTGTGGTGTTTTCTAAATTCATTTTCCCCACCTTTTTTATCATGATAAACCATTGTTTTACCATTCTTAGAAAATTGAACATATTCGGCCGGAACCGTAAGAATTTGTTTCACTTTTCCGCTTTTTACAGGAACGCTATACAATTCTGATTGAGAACGATGCGGATATTGTCTGTGGTTTACATCATCTTGACGCAACGCCCCAAATATAACGTCTTTGTTATTTGAAGAAAAAGTATATGGTGATTCGTTTGCGGAATGAAAAGTCAATCGATTTGCTTGACCACCTTTTGCGTCCATTACAAAGACATCAAAATTACCGTAACGATTTGATGCAAAAGCGATTTTAGAACCATCTTTACTCCAAACAGCCATGTAATCGTGAGCACTGTGGTAAGTTAGTTGTGTTGCATCCCCACCAAAAGCAGCAACTTTATACAAGTCTCCTTTATAGGTAAAAGCAATTTGAGATCCATCTGGTGAAATGGAAGCATATCGCATCCATTGTGGATTGCTTTGCCCACAGATTGTTAGGCTAATAAATAAAAATAATAGTGTTAGTTGTTTCATTTGTGAAATTTTTTCATCTAAACTAATACTTTAATTTAAAATGCTATTTCATTTAAAGGTTAAAATTATTGTAAAAGCGATTTAATGGATTGTAAAATAATTTTAATATCAGAAACCTAACTGAATTTACAAATGCTGCTTTTGATACACAAAGGATTTATGTCTATAGCTTTGTTGTCTGCTTTTTTAGAAGGTTTAATTGAAGTGAAACGTGTTAAGCTCAATTTTATTATGGATTAAATTACGGTCGATTTTATCAATCTAGATAAGGTAAGTAGCCAATTTAGATTGATACGTAGTGTTAAATATGTAGAAACTAACAAACACAGAATTAAAGAGATTTTCCTTTCTGTTAGAGAGTTTTTAGTATTTTTTTTGAATAAAAAAAGCTGCATAAAGCAGCTTTTTAATTTTTTATAAAATTTTTAATTTATGAAAGCCATCCTTTTTTATCAACAGATTTTGAATACCAAACTAAAAAGAGAGCCAGTCCAATTATGATAATTGGCATTGCTATTCCTCCAGGTCCATAAACATCTTTAATTCCGCTCATAAAACCATGAGACATTTGTACAATCACTCCAATTAAAGAAATTAAAAGAAGTGTTTTTGCGATTTTTTTTCTAAAGATTAATAATAAACATCCTAAGAAACCAGTGAAAACTGCAATAGCAAAAGCAGCTGTGGCCCAAGCAGGAACTGTCTCCATATATTGCCTTTGCCCTTCTTTTAACAACCCTTTCATATCATCAGTCATGTAGGCTTGGGCAAGGTAATTCATGATACCCATAAAATTCCATATCAAAGCGACTATACTAATAATCCAGAATCCAACATTTGGTTTATTTGTTGTTTGTGTCATAAGTTAAGTTTTATCGTTATTAAACCTACAAGATACTTTATATCTTAGTATTTGACTAATTAGTTAGGTTGTAGAATTCTTCTTATTCTGAAAGTTTTAAGTATTTTTCAGGTAATAACCTATAAATCTCCGTATTTTTGCAGCTTTAATTGTAAATGATAAGATGGCAGAAATTATTACACCAGAGTTAGAAGAACGTAAAGTAGGTAAAGATTTATATAGTTATCAAAAGGGGGCAATCAACAAAATTTTCACGCTTTTTGAAGATGCTAATGATGATTATCACTTGCTATATCAATTACCAACTGGTGGTGGAAAAACTGTTATATTTTCTGAAATAGTTAGACAATATCTAAAACATCATCAAAAGAAAGTGTTAGTAATGACACATAGAATTGAGTTGTGTAGACAAACTTCTAGCGTTCTTACAGATTTTGGTGTAAACAATAAAGTGGTAGATAGTACCGCAAACTTAGACGATCAACAAGATTTTTCTTGCTTTGTTGCAATGGTAGAAACATTGAACAATCGTTTAAATGAAGACAAACTAGATATTTCTGATATCGGGTTAGTGATTATTGATGAAGCACACTATAATTCTTTTACAAAGCTTTTTAAATTCTTTGAAAAATCATTCATATTAGGAGTAACAGCTACGCCGTTAAGTTCTAATGTTAAATTACCAATGAATGACAATTATGATGAGTTAATTGTTGGAGAAACAATTGAGTCTTTAATTGAGCATGAGTTTTTAGCATCTGCTAGAACTTTTTCTTACAATGTAGGATTGACATCATTAGTAGTAGGATCTAACGGAGATTATACCGTTAAATCTTCTGAAGATTTATATACAAATACACAAATGCTTGGTAAATTATTACAAGCATATGAAGAGCGTTCAAAAGGAAAGAAAACCTTAATTTTTAACAACGGAATTAATACATCTATTCACGTTTACGAAACATTTAAGGCAGCTGGTTATCCAATTGCACACTTAGACAATACCGCTACTAAAAAAGAAAGAGCCTTTCTTTTAAAGTGGTTTAAAGAAACACCAAATGCCATTTTAACATCTGTAAGTATTTTAACTACAGGTTTTGATGAGCCTACAGTAGATACAATTATATTAAACAGAGCGACAAAATCATTGACATTATATTACCAAATGATTGGTCGTGGTTCTCGTATACTTAAAAGTAAATCAGAATTTAATGTAATTGATTTAGGAAATAACTTTCACAGATTTGGTCCTTGGGGAGCTGACTTAGATTGGCAACAAATTTTTAGAGCGCCAAACTTCTACTTAGAAAAGTTATTGAATGATGAAGATTTAGAAGATAATTTTGGATACGAAATGCCAGATAGTTTAAGAGCAGAATTTTCGAATACTAAAGATGTAACTTTTGATATAAAAGAAGCTTATTTAGAAGCTGTTCAAGGTAGAGACACTACAAAGGTGGTGTTAGAAAGGTCTTTATTACATCATGCTAAAATATGTATCGAAAACAGTGAAGATGTTTATGATGCTTTAGATTTATCAAGAAAATTAGGAGACGATATTGATTTCAGATTGCAACGTTACACGAAATGTATATCAAAAAGTACGCATAATTTTATGGATTGGTTAAAGAACGATTACAGAACAAAGTTGCGTTTACATTTACGTGCTAATTTTGATGAAATGTTCGAAGAGATTCATGGAAGACCTCCAGAAGAATAGCGTTGTTGAACCATGAAACTGACTAGAAAAACCCTCCTTATACTACTTGCATTTTTTTCAATATATGTAATTTGGGGATCTACGTATTTGCTAAATAAAATAGCAATTTCAGAAATACCTCCTTTATTTTTATCATCAACCAGATTTATTATTGCTGGTGTCATCATTTTTATCATTGCCAAGTTTTTAAAGATTCCATTAAAAGTAACTAAAAAGCAATTCGGGAATAATGCTTTAGCTGGATTCTTGTTTTTGGTGTATGGGAATGGGGTTTTTGTTTGGGCATTGAAATTTGTAGATACTGGCTTTGCAGCTTTAGAGGCATCTTCTTTGCCATTAGTGGTGTTGCTATTAATGCGTATTATATATAAAAAGAAGATACAAAAAATGGCTCTTCTTGGTGTTTCTCTTGGGGTAATCGGAATTTACTTATTGATTAGTCAACAAGAAATAACTACCGGAGAAAATAGCTTGTTAGGAGTGTCAATGATTGCGACATGTATTGTTAGTTGGGGCTTTGCAAGTATTTTTGTTTCTAAGGCAGATTTGCATAAAAGCTACTTTGTAAATTCTGGATATCAAATGTTATGTGGAGGAGTCTTATTAGCCCTCTTTAGTTTACTTGTCGGAGAAACCTGGACATCTCCATTAGAATGGAAGTCCTTAACGATACAAATAGTAATCTTATTGATTGTTTTTGGTAGTATTGTTGCTTTTACATCCTTTAATTATTTATTACAAAAAGTATCTCCAGAAAAGGTATCAACTTCTGCGTATGTAAACCCTTTAATTGCGATGCTTTTAGGCTGGTATGTTTTGGATGAGAAAATATCTCTTCAATCCATCATTGCAGCACTCATTTTATTACTTGGCGTGTACTTTATCAACTCTAGTAAGAATTCTAAAGAAGCTTAAAAATGTAACAAATGTTACATTAAATTACGTAGAGTTTAATACATTTAACTTTTTAATCATTGTTTTTTTATGGAAAGAAGGAAATTTATTAAGAAGGCTACGCTTGCTTCATTTGTTGCACTTATTGGCACCGAAATTATTTTCGGCACGAATATGCTCAAAGATTATCAGCCTTTAGCACTACAAAAAGCAGATCCTTTTAAACTTTTTAGCTTAGATGCTGAAATGGTTGTCTTAAATGATACACCATGGAACATTGAAGCAAAAGCCCATTTATTAGATGATAAAATTACGCCAAACAGTAAAATGTTTATCAGAAATAATGGTAAAATCCCTGTAGATATTGATGCTAAAAGTTGGACGCTTACCATAGATGGAGAATCTGTAAAGGAGAAAAAAACCTTTTCAATTAATGACTTACAAACGAAATTCAAACAGCATACATATCAACTTACTTTAGAATGTGGTGGAAACGGTAGAAGTGAATTCAATCCGCCAGCAAAAGGAAATCAATGGACCATTGGGGCCGTTAGTTGTGCAACTTGGACAGGTGTTCGCTTAAAAGATCTTCTAGCGGCCGTTGGAGTAAAAAACCATGCCGTATATATTGGGTATCATGCAGCAGATACACACTTAAGTGGTGACCCAAGTAAAGAACCAATTTCTAGAGGTGCACCCATGCATAAAGCACTACAAGAGGAAACTTTAATTGCGTATAAAATGAATGGAAAAAAGATTCCGTTGGCACATGGTTTTCCTTTGCGATTAGTTGCAGGTGGTTGGCCAGCTTCCGTTTCTGGTAAATGGATTAATAGAATTAGTGTCCGAAATATAGAACACGATGGAACAAAAATGAAAGGTACTGCATACCGTGTTCCTAAAAACCCTGTTGCTCCTGGAGAGAAAGTGAAAGAGGAGGACATGAAGATTATTGAATCGATGCCTGTAAAGTCTTTAATTACTTATCCAAAATCGGGAGCGATACTTAAAAAAGAACAGGTATTGTCAATTAGAGGCCATGCTTGGGCAGGAGAATTTGAAGTTTCTAAAATGGACTATTCTATTGATTTTGGAGGAACTTGGAAAACATGTAAAATAGAGAAACCTGCAAATCGTTTGGCTTGGCAACATTTTTCTGCTGACATTCAATTTTCTAAACCTGGTTATTATGAAGTATGGGCAAAAGCAACAGATTCAGAAGGGAAATCGCAACCGATGTTAGTACCGGGTTGGAATCCAAAAGGGTATTTAAACAATGCGTGTCATAGAATTGCAGTAAAGATTCAATAAGCATGAAGCCTTCATCAAACGAATATCAACAATTAATTAGAAAAGCAGAACGCTTAGCATATTTTGGGTTGTTTGCGTTGTTTTTAGCTATTGGATTACTATATTTTAGAGTATATGATCCCATTTTTAGTGTTTTTAAAGAAAATGCGAAGGAGCTTGTACTATCTATTGATGAAGATAAAATTGAAAACGGAATTCATCTAAGTACTGGTTTTATTGATGGTGTTGGTTTAATGACTGTTGTAAATAATTGCACAAATTGTCATTCGTCAAAATTGGTTATTCAGAATAGAATGAGTGCCGATCGTTGGAACGCAACCATTAAGTGGATGCAAGAAACTCAGAATTTATGGCAATTAGGAGACAATCAAAAAGTGATTGTAGACTATTTAGTGAAAAATTATCCGCCAATGGATACAGGTAGAAGGGAAGGTTTAAGAAACATAACTTGGTATGAACTCAAAGAATAATATTTTAGGTATTGCTATTCTACTGTTGATGGCATCTTGTACTAAAAATGAAGCCCCGAAAGCTTCTTTAATAGGAATAGAAGCTTTTAAAGAACTATCTAAAAAGAACACTGTAAAAATCATTGATTTCAGAAAATTAGAAGTCTATAATAAAGGGCATATTAAGAATTCTATACATATTTGGCGTACCGATATTGAAGATCATTCGTTTCCGTATGGCGGAATGAAAGCCTCTAAAAAACAGCTAGAAACGTTGTTTAGCAAACTAGGAATTGAGAAAGAGGACACATTACTAATTTTTGATGATAAAGGCTTATGTGATGCCGCCAGACTTTGGTGGGTTTTACAGTATTATAATTTCAAAAATGTAAGGATGCTAGATGGTGGTTTTTCTACTGTAAAAAGTGCAGAGATTCCGTTGACTACCGAGAAATCAATATTTTCAGCAACAAAATTTTCTTTTTCTTCCGAAATAAACACCACTTATTTTGCTTCTAAAAGTCAACTAGAAAAAGCTGTTGAAAATGGAGCAATCATCCTAGACACAAGAACTACAGATGAATATTTAGGCAATATCTTAAAGAAAGGCGCATTCGTAAAGGGTAAAATTCCGAATAGCCAATTGTTAGATTGGGCAAGTGCCATTAATTATTCTGGAGACAAGAAAACCAAAACAGGTATAGCATTAGAAAAAATTTATTCTAAAATTGGCGCTAAAAAAAGTGACACCATTTATGTGTATTGTCATAGTGGTGTACGTTCGGCGCATACTACTTTTGTGTTAACGCAACTCTTAGGTTACAAACACGTATTAAATTATGATGGCTCTTGGACTGAGTGGAGTTATTATCAAAAGAAACTACAGCAATAAGCGTAGGTTTGGGCATTTCATGCCAGCACTGTGAAAGATATTCATTATTTTTAACCACGTTACTAAAAAAAAACACCATGAAAACCACACTTTATAGTTTGCTTCTGTTGCTCTCATTTTCTGTGACTGCTCAGAAAAAAGTATTAGATCATAAAGATTTTGAGATTTGGAACACCATTAAAAACCCTTCTTTATCTAACAACGGGAAATATATTTTATATGCTTTAGAAAAAGGAGAAAAAGACAGGTTTTTAAAAATAAAAGACACCAAAGCAACCTCAATTTTCAAGTATGATAGAGTTGCTGGCGGGCAATTCACATTTGACTCTAAACAAGCCATTTTTACTATCAAACCATGGAAAGATAGTATTGTAGAAATGAAACGCCGAAAAGTAAAAAAGGAAAAAATGCCTAAAGACACATTGGCTATTTATGATTTAAAAAGTAAATCACTCACAAAAATAGCGAATGTAAAGTCGTATAAAGTGCCACAAAAATGGTCTGGATATATTGCGTATTTATTGCATGATATTAAAAAATCGAAAGTGAAAGCTAAGGTTAAGGAAAAGTCAAAAGAGAAAAAAGTAGATTCTCTAAAAAAGAAGAAAGCTAAAAAAGTAAGTGTTAAAAACGGTTATCATTTGGTAATAAAAGATTTAGCAACAAAGAAAGAAGACACTATTAAATTTGTGAAAGACTATTTGTTTGCTAAAGAAGGCAAAATAATAGCCTATATAACTACAGGGAATATTGGTGAGAAAAACGGTAGTGTTTTTGTGTTGGATCTAAATACAAACACAACTACTGAGATTTTTAACGCTACAAATAAATCTAATTACTTTCAATTGGCATTAAATGACAATGGTGATAGAGCAGGTTTTGTTGTAGATGTTGATACGACTAAAGTACAAATTAGACCCAATCAGTTATATGTTTGGAAAAAAGGAACTAAAAAAGCAGTAAACCTATTAGATGCTAAAAGTTCGCCTAAAGGATATGTAGTTTCTTCTAATGGAAAAATACACTTTTCTAAAGACAATTCTAAAATGTATTTCGGATTGGCAACAACACCAATAGTTAAAGACACCACATTAATCAAAGATGAAATTGTAAATGTAGAAGTTTGGGCATATGATTCGCCAAGATTATATACCGTACAAGAATTACAGTTGAAAAAGGATCAAAAAAAGGCATATAGAACAGTGGTTCATTTAAACTCAAATAAGATTGTGCAATTGGCAACAACAATGTATCCAACCGCAATGCTTGGAAATGAAGGGAATTCAGAAAGCGTATTGGTTGCAAATTCAACGCCGTATATGTTAGAAAGTCAATGGACAGGAATTAGAGCAAGCGATTATGCAATTGTGAATTCGGTAACAGGAGTTGCAACAAAAATAATGTCTAACCTAGATGGCCGCGTTCGTTTAAGTCCGAAAGGAAAATATGCGTATGGCTATAGTGCCATTGATAGCACTTGGTTTTCTTATGACATTGCACTGAATAAAAAGATAAATTTAACGAAAGGAAACGTATTTTATAATGAATTGAATGACTCACCAACTCATCCAAATTCATATGGTTCTGGAGGCTGGACAGCTAATGATGAATCCTTCTTAATTTATGATCGATACGATGTATATACGTTCAATCCTAAAACAGGTCAGCATAGACGTTTAACAAATGGTAGAAGTACTAAAACGGCATATAGATACGCAAAATTAGATGCTGAAGAACGGTTTATTGACGCTTCTAAAAAATGGCTATTCACTACTTTTAATGAGAATACAAAGAATAGTGGTTATTATGAGTACCATCCAAAGAGAAATAAAGGGAAACAATTAATTGAAGGCCCATATGTGTATTCAAGACCAATAAAAGCTAAAGAGAATAATACCGTTGCTTTTACAAGACAAACTTTTATTGAATTTCCAAATATTAGAGTTTCAGATTTGTCATTTAAAAAGCAAACAGTAATTAGTAATGCAAATCCTCAGCAAACAACGTACAATTGGGGAACCATTGAACTGCATAAATTCACCTCTTTAGACGGAAAAGCGTTAGAGGGGCTATTGGTGAAACCAGAGAATTTTGATCCCACTAAGAAATACCCAATGTTGGTGAATTTCTACGAGCGTAGTTCTGATGGATTGCACAGACATAGAGCTCCTTCTCCCGGTAGATCAAGTATTAATTATAGTTTTTATACAAGTAGAGGCTATGTGATTTTCAATCCAGATATTGT
>JBLFXB010000047.1:0-17528 GCA_047611925.1 Polaribacter sp. | reverse complement strand
GTAACAGTAATTAGAGAAACGAGAGCTGTTAGCGTCGCAAAATAAAAGTTAAAAGAATAGATACTAAAAAAGCCTTAAGATATTTCT
Organism: Polaribacter sp.; assembly: GCA_047611925.1. Lineage (GTDB taxonomy): Bacteria > Bacteroidota > Bacteroidia > Flavobacteriales > Flavobacteriaceae > Polaribacter. The sequence goes on along the minus strand of JBLFXB010000047.1, from coordinate 17,441 downwards.
TAAGGCTTTTTTAATTTCTTGGATGGTATTTTTCTACCACGTTTTTTAAATACGTTTTATCTAAGTGAACATATATTTCTGTAGTTGTAATACTTTCATGTCCCAACATTTGCTGTATTGCTCTTAAATCGGCTCCACCTTCTAATAAATGAGTCGCAAATGAATGACGCAACGTATGTGGGCCAATTTTTTTATTTAAGTCGATTTTTATAGCCAATTCTTTAATAATCATAAAAATCATTTGACGTGAAAGCGTTTTTCCTCTTCGGTTTAAAAACAAGGTGTCTTCAAATCCTTTTTGTGGATTTATATGGCTTCTAATGTCTTTAATATAAAAATTAATATATTTCTGAGTATTGTAATTGATAGGAGCAAAGCGTTCTTTATTTCCTTTTCCTAATACCCTTATAAACCCTTCATCAAAAAATAAATCTGAAAGTTTAAGGTGCGTTAATTCGCTTACACGTAACCCACAACTATAAATAGTTTCAATAATAGTTCTATTGCGCTCTCCTTGTGGAAAACTTAAATCGATAGCGTTTATTAATTCATTTATTTCTGAAAAAGATAAGGTATCTGGTAATTTTCTGCCGGTTTTAGGAATCTCAATTAATTCTGTAGGATTATTTTCTCTATAGTCTTCGAAAATTAAATAATCAAAAAAATTACGCAATCCAGATATGATTCTTGACTGAGTTGTAGGTTTCACCGTTTTTGCTATTTCATAAATAAAACCTTGAATTATTTCTAGATCAATTTTAATTGGAGAAACAGAAATATCATGATTTTCTAAATAACCAAGTAGTTTCTTTACATCTCTTGTATAGCTATCAATGGAGTTTTTAGAAAGACCTCTTTCTATTCTTAAAAATAATTGATAGTCATTTAGTGCGTTTTGCCATTTCATTACTGAGGAATATAGCAAATAAATTGTTATACAATAAATATTTTTCTTATTTTTATCAAAATTTATAAAAAAAATATTATGAAAAAATTATTATTTATTGCAGTTTTTGTAATCACAGGATTAGGAACTGTAAATGCACAAAAGGGAAGTTTTAATGCAGGTGTTAATCTTGGTCTTCCAATAGGAGATAATAGCAATATTAATTCTTTAGGAATTTCTGTAGAAGCTAACTATTTATTTGATGTATCAGATAAATTTAAAGTTGGACCTTCTATTTCTTATCTTCACTATCTTGGAAAAGATAATGTATTGGGAAAAAGTTCTTCTTTCCTTCCAATTGCTGCAGCAGGTCGTTATTCTGTTTCAGAAAAATTAACATTAGGGGCAGATTTAGGATATGGTATTGGAATTAGTCCTGGTGATCAAGAGGGAGCTCCTTATTATAGACCAATGGTTGGTTATACTATTAGTGAAAAAATAATGCTGCAAGCAACTTATACTGCTATGAGCAAAGAAGGTTTTACAATGTCTAATTTAGGAGTTGGCGCTATGATTTCTTTATAGTATAAAGAAAATTTAAATTATTTAAACGGAAGCTTTTAGCTTCCGTTTTTTAATATCTTTACTTTATGAAAATTATTATTATTATTAACGGCCCAAATTTAAATCTACTTGGAATAAGAGAACCAGAAATTTCTTGTTATCTGAGTCAATTGGAATTAATACTATAGATTTAGGAGTAGGACATGACTTCTTTAATAAAATAACTGTAATAAGCAGAAAATCAGTTGGTTCGTTGAAACAGGACCGAGAGTGCATCTTTAGGAGTATCACTTAAATTTGATGCTTTTAAAATAGGCCTTGGTTATTGGTTTTAATCTTTTATTTTAAAAAAAAACAGTATATTTGATACAATTAATCAATTAAAAATTTAAATTATGAAAAATATATTATTAGTTGCCGCTTTTGCAATTTATGGATTAGGAACAGTAAATGCTCAAGGATTTAGTTATGGTGTTAATATAGGATTTCCAGTTGGAGATGCTAAAGCAATGTCCTCTTTTTCTTATGGGTTAGACGTATTATACATGTTTAATGCCGATGAAGATTTTACGTATGGTGTTACAACAGGTTACCAAAATTATGTAGGTAAAACTATCACTTTTTTAGGAATTGATTTAGCTGTGCCAGATGCTAATTTTATTCCATTAGCATTTGCAGGTAGATATGCAGTATCAGATCAGTTTAGTTTAGGAGCAGATGTTGGTTATGGAATCTCTGATAATGGAGGGTTCTATTATAGACCAATGGTGGTTTATAGCTTAAGTGATGTTATGAAAATTAATGCTTCTTATTCTGGACTTTCTGTAAGTGGAGGGACTGTATCTAATGTAGGAGTTGGTCTTATGTATGCTTTTTAATATTTAAAAATAAAATATATTCAAACGGAAGCTTTTAGCTTCCGTTTTTTTATACAATTAATTATGTTATTTTTGTAGTATGAAAATTACCATCATCAACGGACCAAACCTAAATTTATTAGGAATAAGAGAACCAGAAATTTACGGTTCTGATACTTTTACTGATATATTTAAAAAATTGCAAGTAAAATTTCCAGAAGTAGCGATTTCGTATTATCAATCAAATATTGAAGGAGAAATTATTGATAGGTTACATGAAGTTGGTTTTGAGTATGACGGGATTATATTAAACGCAGCTGCTTATACACATACTTCAGTAGGAATAGGAGATGCAGTAAAAGGAATTGAAACTCCAGTTGTAGAAGTGCATATATCAAATGTACATGCACGCGAAGAATTTAGACACACTAGTTTTATTGCACCAAATGCAAAAGGAGTAATTTTTGGATTTGGAATTAAAGGATATGAATTGGCAATTCAGAGTTTTTTATAAGTCTAAAACCATTTTAATATCTGCTCTTTCATAATGAACATCTTTTTCTAATTCAACTTCTTTAAAACCTATTTTTTTATACAAGTTAATCGCAGGAACTAATTTTCTGTGAGAATACAACGTGATACTTTCCCATCCTTGCTTTTTTGAAAATGAAATGCAATAATCCATTAATTGTTGACCGATTTTTAAACCCTGATATTTAGGGGAAACTGCCATTTTACTAAGTTCGAAAAAGCTGTTTTGACTAATTAAAGCGACCGTTCCTACAATCTCATCATTATATTCAGCGAAAAAGATGTAGCCCCCTTTATCAATGATAAACTCTTTAGGATTGCTCAATACTTTTTTATCATAAGGCTCCACATAGAAAAATTTTTCAAGCCATTCAACATTCAATTCATAAAAATGAGTTGCATATTGTGATTGAAAATCGATAATTTCAACTGAATTCATTGGTTATATTTTTGAGTCGATTATGTCAATCATTTCTTGTTCTGCTGCTATGGTTTTGTTGTAGATATCTTTGGCTCTAGCTAAAATATCTTCTGCGTAAATTCTGTCTTTAATGTCTTTAGCGTTAATTCGAACATTAAAATACGCACCAATAACCGCAGTTCGAGCACATAAAGCGCCAACACCAGAATCTGATAAAGAATTTTGTAATCCTTCTTTTGCCATTGCCATCATTACTCCCATTGAGTTGTAGGATGTTTCCATAATTCTAAAAGGAATTTCTGTTGCATATTTGGTTGCATCTTCAACAGCTTGTTTTCTAACAGTCTTTTCTTCTTCGGTTGATTTTGGTAGACGGAATCCGTCGATAATTTTATTAAAAGCATTGGTATCTTCATCCACAAGAAATAACAATTCATTTTTATATGCTTGACCTTTTTGTGCCCAATCCGAATAAAATTTCCATTTCTCATCCCAACCAGCTTTGTGTGCAGATAGATTGGCAACCATCGTTCCTAATGAAACGCCTAAAGCACCAACATAAGCAGCAATACTTCCGCCACCTGGAGCCATAGATTCTGAAGCTGTTTCTTCAGCAAAATCTTTTATGGTAAAATCAATTAGTTTTTTATCTTCATTAGAATTCATCACGTATTCAATAATTCTTTCTTGCGGATTAAAAGGTTTTAAATCATCTAAGCCTAATGATTTTATAGCGATTTTAATTTTCTCACGATCGCTAATTCCCAAAGAACGTTCTTGTTTGATCAAAAAATGATCTCCAGCATCTAACATTGCTTGTAATGGAACCAAACCAACCAATTCAGAACCTGTTACTCGTAAGCCTCTTTTAGTTGCTGATAAAACAGTTTCTTCAAATGCTTCATGCATTGAGGTGATGCTAATATTAGTCAAGTTGTATGAGATTTGTGCAATACCATATTCGTCAATATACCAACCAATTCCTTTTACGGCTTTTAATTTTCCGGGAACTCGTTTTGGTTCACCATTTTTATCCAAAACCTTTTTTCCTGTAATCGGGTTTCCATCACGTAAAACTCTTCCGGCTTCTCTCACATCAAAAGCAATGGAGTTCGCGCGTCGAGTAGAAGTAGAGTTTAAATTGACATTGTAAGCAATAAGAAAATTACGTGCAGAAACTGCTGTTACACCAGAAGAAACAACTTGAGGGTTGAATTCTGTTGGGCCAAAATCTGGTTTCCAATTGGGATTTGCTAGTTTCTTTCTCAAACCTTCATATTCTCCAGAACGAACAGTTGCTAAGTTTTTTCTACCATCAGAAGTTGCAGCATTTTCGTAAAAGTATCCTGAAATACCTAATTCATCTCCAATGCGTTTTCCAAGTTCACGAGCATACTTTGTCGTTTCTTCCATAGAAATATTTGCGATAGGAACTAACGGACACACATCCGTAGCTCCAAAACGAGGATGCTCTCCTGTATGTTGACTCATGTCAATCAATTCAGATGCTTTTTGTATCAACTTCAATGCGGCCTCAATAACTTGTTTCGGTTCTCCAACAAACGTAATAACAGTTCTGTTAGTCGCTTTTCCAGCATCAATATCTAATAGTTTTACGCCTTCTACCGTAGTTACAACATTAGCAATGGTATTTATTTTTTTAAGATCTCTTCCTTCACTAATATTAGGAACGCATTCTATAAGTTGTTTGTTCATTGGTGTTTACGTTTGGTTCTCTCAAATGTAAAATATTCATTGTAATAAATAATAAATATTTTAAAAAATGATTGTTAATAAATTTTTAAAAAAGGTATATTTGTTTTTATGCGAAAAGAAAATTGATTTATGGAAGAAAAGTGGCTTTTTGTAATTTCTCCTAAAACAAAACTTATTGATTTAAACCTGAAAGAGGTTTGGCAGTATCGCGATTTATTGATGCTATTTGTAAAGAGGGATGTTATAACTTTATACAAACAAACAATATTAGGGCCCTTATGGTACTTAATTCAACCTTTGTTTACCTCGATAATATTTACGCTTATTTTTAATAATATAGCAGGAATTGAAACAGGAGGGATTCCTCCATTCTTATTCAATCTTGTAGGAATAACAACTTGGAATTACTTTAAAGAATGCTTAACGGCAACATCTGATACCTTTAAGAAGAATGAACAGATTTTTGGAAAAGTGTACTTTCCGAGAATTATTATGCCTTTATCAATTATCATTTCAAATTTATTAAAATTTGGAATTCAGCTAGTTATTTTAATAGCATTTTATTTGTATTATATATTTATAAAAGAGGTTGATATTCAGCCTAATATATATGCCTTCTTTCTGCCTTTATTAATCGTTTGTATGGGAATGCTAGGTTTAGGGTTAGGGATGATAATTTCTTCTATGGTTACAAAATATAGAGATTTAACTTTTTTAGTGAGTTTTGGTGTACAATTATTAATGTATATGTCTGCAGTAATGTATCCTATAAATTTAATGAAAGACAAGCTAAATGATTATTCTTGGATTGTTGAATATAATCCTATGGCACATATTATTGAAATGGGACGTTTTCTGATTTTGAATGAAGGAACAGTTTCATTATTTGGAATACTATACACCGTTAGTTTTTCGATAGTGGTTTTATTACTAGGAATAGTGATTTTTAACAGAACAGAAAAAAGTTTCATAGATACGATATAGCTGATGAAAGAGGATATAATTTTAAAAGTAGAAAATCTATCGAAACAATATCGACTAGGTACTGTTGGTACAGGAACAATCAGTCATGATTTAAATCGTTTTTTTGCCAAAATTAGAGGAAAAGAAGACCCTTTTTTAAAAGTGGGAGAATCAAATGATAGAGCTTCAAAAGGAAAATCGGAATATGTTTGGGCTTTAAAGGATATAAATTTTGAAGTAAAAAGAGGAGAAGTTTTAGGAATTATTGGTAAAAACGGAGCAGGAAAATCTACGTTATTAAAAATTTTATCAAAAGTAACTGGCCCAACAACAGGATCCATAAAATCTAGAGGGAGAATCGCTTCTTTATTAGAAGTAGGAACTGGTTTTCATCCAGAAATGACAGGGAAAGAAAATATCTTTTTAAATGGGGCTATTTTAGGAATGACCAAAAAAGAGATTGCAAATAAGTTAGATGAAATTATTGAATTCTCTGGATGTGAAAGATTTATTGACACGCCGGTTAAAAGATATTCTAGCGGAATGAAAGTGCGTTTAGCATTTGCTGTTGCCGCTTTTTTAGAACCAGATATTTTGGTGGTAGATGAAGTATTGGCTGTAGGAGATGCTGAATTTCAGAAGAAAGCAATTGGGAAAATGCAAGACATTTCTAATACAGATGGCAGAACGGTTCTGTTTGTGAGTCATAATATGGCGGCAGTTAAAAATTTGTGTACTCGTGGAGTTGTTTTAGAAAATGGAGAAACAAAATTTGAAGGAAATATTGATGAGGCTATTGACGCGTATTTAAAGAATCATAATCAATTGGCTCATCAAAAATGGCATACTTCAGAACCTCCAAAAACCAGTTTTTTAAAATTAGTAGAAGCTAAAGTTTTAGATGTAAATAGGAAAGTTTCTTTAAACCACATGATTTCAGAAAATATTGAAATTGAATTTACTTGTGAAGTTTTAAAAGAGAATGAGTTGTTTGTATGTGGCTTTAACTTGTTTAATGGACATAATATTCATATTTTAAGCTCACATGATAAAGATTCATCTACAATAGACTCTCCTTTGTCTAAAGGAATATATGTAAGAACAATTGTAATTCCTGGTAATTTTTTAGCAGAAGGAAGTTACACTTGTAGTTTTGCTATTATGAAGTATAATCCCTTTCATGTTGAACTTCATGAAATGGAGATTCTTAGTTTTAATGTGATTGATGAAGTAGGAGATAATACAGTTAGAGGTAACTACTCTGGAGGATTTCCTGGGTTAGTAAGACCGCTATTAAAATGGAAATAATGAAGAAAAAAAAATGGTCAGGAGAAAGGTTAGAAACATTTATTCTGACAAGAGATGCGGTTGATCATTTGCATAGGTATGCTATTGCAAAAACATATGTAAAAAATAAAATAGTATTAGATATTGCATGTGGAGAAGGCTATGGAAGTAATTTATTAAGAGAAGAAGCAAGTTCTGTTTTTGGAGTTGATATTGATAATGAAACTATTGAAAAAGCAAAATTAAAATATAAAAAAGATAATTTACTTTTTCAACAAGGAACTACCAGTGCTATACCATTAGAAGATAATAGTGTCGATGTAGTTGTAAGTTTTGAAACCATAGAGCATCATGATGAACATAATGAAATGATGGCAGAAATTAAAAGGGTTTTAAAACCAGAAGGGATAACAATTATCTCTACTCCTGATAAATACTATTATTCTGATGATGGAAATTTCAAGAATGAGTTTCACATAAAGGAATTATATAAAGATGATTTTGAGAATTTAATTAGAAAAAGTTTCTCAAATGTTCAATTACTAACTCAAAAATTTGTAAACGGTAATTCTGTTGTTCAAGATGAAGAATCCCATAAAGAAATAAAATTTTATAATGGTTCTTATTTAAAAATTAAAGAAGAAAAAGGCATTCCTATGTATTTAATAGTAATAGCATCGGATAGTACTTTTGAAAAACAAAGCATTACAATTTTCAATGAACTCGAATTTGCAAGAGAGAATCAAGAAATTCTAATTTCAAACATTCGAAAAAGCACAACTTTTAGAATTGGGTATGCAATTTTAACTCCTTTTCAATTTATTAAAAAGTTATTTAAATAATGTTAGCTATTGTAATCCCTTATTTTAAAGTAACTTTTTTTGAAGAAACAATTAACTCTTTAGCGGGGCAAACAAATAAAAACTTTAAAGTTTATATTGGTGATGATGCAAGTCCAGAATGCCCTAAAAAAATACTAAAAGAGTTTGAAAGTAAATTAAATTTTAAATATCAAAAGTTTGAAAATAATTTAGGAAGTATCTCTCTAGTACAGCAATGGAATCGTTGTATAGATTTAATTGAAGATGAGGAGTGGATTATGATTTTGGGAGATGATGATTTTTTAGAAGAAACGGTCGTTGAAAATTGGTATAAGAATTATGAGGATTTTAATAAAAAATCAAACGTAATTAGATTTGCTACAAAAGATGTTTATGAAGAGACTTCTATAATATCAAAAAAAATAATTCAGCCAAAATGGGAAAAAGCAATAGATGCATTCTATAGAAGAAATACAGGGCTAACAGGAAGTACTTTATCGGAATATGTTTTTTCTAAGGAAATATATTCCGATAAAGGATTTGTAGATTATCCTTTGGCCTGGCACAGTGATGAACAAGCATGGTTAGATTTCTCTGATGAAAAACCAATTTACACAATTAATGAATCTGTTGTTTTTGTGCGTTTATCAACGATTAATATTACAGGAAAGAAAGATAATTTTGGGCTTAAAAATAAAGCGACTTTATTGTTTCAGAAAAATTTTATTTCTAAGTATTTATATTTTTTACCAAAACCTAAACGATTACATTATTTGTTAATTTATGAAACAACCCTTAAAATAAATGATAAATTAGATGTTTTTAAATGGCGTTATTTATTTAAAATGTATTTAAGTAATTTTAAACTCAAACCATTTTTAAAATTTATTAGAAGATTTATTCTATCAATAATCAGGTACAAAAAATAAAATAAGAAGAAATACTCTGTAAATACATTATATAAACATAGATGAAATCTAAATTAGTAATTGGTTTTTTAACTTGTACAAATCCTCTAGATAAAAATTCTTGGTCGGGCACACATTACCGAATGTTTAAAGCACTGGAAGATCAATTTGAACAAGTAATTCCTTTAGGTCCAATTCCTACAAATAGAATTATAAATGGAATTATAAGACGTATTGATCATTTATCTCAAAAAGTATTTAAAAAAAAATATAATAGAGAACATAACTTTTTAAAAAGCTGGTATTACAGTCGGTATACAAGCAGGAAAATTAAAAATCAAAAAATAGATATTTTATTTGCTGCTGCTAGTTCTGGAGCTTTAGTATTTTTAAAGACAAAAACACCTATTTGTATTTGTGACGATGCAACATTTAATCAGTTATTGGAGTATTACCCTAATTATTCAAACATATTAAATTTTTCAATTAAAGAATCAACCTTTTTATTTAAAAAAGTAATTAAAAAAACGAAATTTCTTATTTACCCTTCAGAATGGGCTGCAAATGATGCTGTAATTCAGTTTGGTTTAAAAAAGCAAGATGTACATGTTGTTGGTTTTGGTGCAAATATCAATTATCTTCCAAATAAAAATATAATTAAGACAAGAGACTATTCATCTAAAATAAATATTCTTTTTTTAGGAAGAGATTGGGAACGTAAAGGAGGTGAAATTGTCCTTGAGACATTTAATGTTTTAGCTAAGAAGGGGTATGATATAGAGTTAACTGTGTGTGGGTGTGTCCCTCCAGTTACACATCCTAAAATGAAAGTCATTCCTTTCTTAAATAAAAATATTAAAAATGAAAAGAAGGAGTTTAATGATTTATTATATAAGAGCCATATTTTGTTTGTTCCTACAAGAGCAGAATGTTACGGAATTGTATTTTGTGAAGCAGCTGCTTTTGGAATCCCTGTTATAACAACAGATACAGGAGGGGTTTCATCTATTGTAAAAAACAGTATTAATGGGTATGCTTTACCTTATGATTCGAAACCTCAAGACTATGCAAATCAAATTCAAAGTTTATTAGATGACCCTCAACAGATAGAGAGAATGGCTCTTGCTGCATTGGATAAATTTGAAAACATATTAAATTGGAATGTATGGGGGACGAAAATTAAGGAGATTTTTTTATCCCAGAAATAAATGTTTTTTGTAATTAACTTTAACCTAAAATTTGAATAATAGAAATAAATTTATTCTAAAATCAATAAAAAACAACCTAAAAATTTGGGTTAAATTTTCTATTGGTAAAAAAGAACATATTGCTGGAAAACGATTTTTTAATCATTCTGAGGAAGAAGTCATAGAAGTCATAAATACTGTTTATAATAATTATAAGAAATATGGAGATATTGGTGATAATTTCATTAAAAATAAAAAAATTTTAGAAATTGGACCTGGAGATAGTTTTGGTGTCGCACTTAATTTTATGTTTGCAGGAGCTAAAGAAGTTATTTGTTATGATAAGTTTTATGCAAACAGAAATGAAAACCTTTTAAAAGAGGTGTATAAAAAAATGTTTAAAAAACAAAGTAAATATACGTTTACTAAATTATTTAATAAAAATTTATTTCCTAAACAACCTATTAAATACTATTATGGTAAAGGAATTGAAGAAGTGAAATTGGAAGTAGGGACAGACTTCTATAAGGATAAGTTTGATTTAATTATATCTAACCAAGTTTTACAAGAAATCTATAACCTCAAACCAGCATTTAAGAAAATGATTGATTTATTAAATGTAAAAGGAAAGATGATACATCATATAGATTTTGAACCGTATAATTATTTTAAATCACACTCTAAGGTTGAGTATGATTTTCTTACATACAATTCATTTATCTATAAATGGATGGTTAATAAAAGAGGGATGTCTAATAGAAAAAGAATTACAGAATACATTCAGTTTTTAGATTCATTTTCGAATATTAAATATAAGTTCTTAGTGTATTCTTCCTTTTTAAATAAAAAAAAATTAAGTAAAGAAATAATCGAATACCCAAATTTTTCTTCTGAAGTAAAAGGGTATTATGCAACAATCGTAAATGAGCAAAAAATAAATTTCAACAAGAAATATAAACAATTACCTTTAGAAGACTTTATCGTTGGAAATGCTTTTTTAATCATAGAAAAAACCAATAAAAAAGAGCCGTTTTGATTCTACTGTATTTTATACTTTTTTTCATTTTAATATTTAGTTTAATAAATGCGGTGCTTTTTATTAGACATAAAAGACATTCTAATAAATTCATAGAAAAAATTATTAAAAATAATCATTTAGATAAAGTTTTAAAAATCAAAAAACAAAACTGGATGATTACTTCCTTTAGAACAAGTAAGAGTATTAAGGATGTATCAATTAAAGATGTTACAAGTAATAAATGGTTTAAAATTGAAGACAAGAATTGTAGTGGAGTTGCGGATCCTTTTCTCTTTAAAAATGAGAAAAAGTATTACCTTTTTTTTGAATACGAATATCATCAAGAATTAGATAAAGGAGCAGACCTTGCTTATGCAATAAGTGACGATGGTATAGAATGGAGATTTCAAAGTAAAATCATAGAAGAGAGTTTTCATCAATCATTTCCGTATGTATTTATCGAAAATGAAGAGATTTATATGTTGCCAGAATCAAATGAATCAAATGAAGTAAGATTATATATAGCAGAAAAATTCCCTTTAAAATGGAAATTGGATAAAATATTATATAAAGGAACTCAATTTGTAGATACAATTTTACTAAAGAAAAAGGATGTTTATTATTGGTTTACGACAGATTTGAAGAATAATAACTTATTATTATTATTTTATTCAGAAAAATTTAAAGGAGAATGGATTCAGCATCCAAGCTCTCCAATATCAAATAGTTTAAAAAACAATAGAAATGCGGGAGCTATAATTATAGAAAATAATAATTATTACAGACCAGCACAAGATGGAGAAAATGGATATGGCTCAGGAATTAATTTGTATAAAATTATTGATATTTCTAAAGAAAATTATAAGGAACGAATTATAAAAGATCCTATGTTTTTGAAAAATACAGCGGAAATTAAAGATGCAATTCATCATATATCTATTTTAGAGGATGAGTTGAAATGTAAGTTGATAGCAATAGATGGAGCTAATTTTGCTGTAAAAGGAATAAAAATTAATCTGTAATCTATGAAAATTCTCTTTGTATGTCATCAATATATACACACAACTAGATGGATTAATCAGTTGAAAAATACTGAACATGAAATTTATGTGTTTGATTGTCTTGACATGCCTATTCATAAAAAATTACAATGGACAAATTTTATTACTGATTGGTCAAAAAGAAAACTACCAAAAATTATAGGAGAGTATTTTCTTAAAAAGAAAACTCCTCGTTTTTTTGAAAAAATAGAATCTCTATTAAAAGTAACTGCATCAGAAAAACTTATTGAACTTATAAAAGAAATAAAACCAGACCTGGTTCATTCATTAGAAATGCAATCTCAAACCTATCATGTTTTAAAAGCTAGGCAAAAAATTGAGTTTAAATGGGCCTATTTTTCTTGGGGAAGTGATATTTATTTTTATCAACATCAAAAATATCATCGTAAGATTATGCAAAAAGTATTCTCTAAATTAGATTATCTTTTTGTTGATAACACGAGAGATATAGAGCTAGCCAAAAACTTAGGTTTTAAAAATGAAATTGGTGGAGTATTTCCTGCTGGTGGAGGTTATACTTTAGCTTTAGAAGAATATCAGCAATTTATAAATCCTATTAATCAAAGGAGTTTGATTTTAATTAAAGGCTATCACCATTGGGCTGGAAGAGCACTACAAGTGCTTGAGGCTTTAGAGTTTATAATTGAAGAGATTGGTTCTTTTGATATTTATGTTTATTCAGCTCATGATATTGTTATAGAAAAAATAAAAGAATTAAATAAAAAATTTAATTTAGAAATTGAATATTCATCAAGAACAAATCAAATTCCTCAAAAAGAATTGTTAGAGAAGTTTGGCAATGCAAAAATTGCTATTGGAAATAGTATTTCTGATGGAATTCCAAATACATTAATAGAAGCAATAATTTCTGGAGCTTTTCCAATACAATCTAACCCCGGAAATGTAACGGAGGATTATATAATTGATGGCGATAATGGGTTATTAATAAATAACCCAGAAGACAGTAAAGAAATTGCAAAGCTTATAAAAATAGCATTAACAAATAATGAATTACTTGTTACAGCATTTGAAAAGAACCAAAAAAAGACAAAAGAGTTAGAGTATCAGTTGATAAAAGATAAAGTTTTAGATAGGTATAGAACAATAGAAAATCAAGTATGAAAAAGATATTGTTTATCGTTAATGCAGGTGTAATTTCATCGAATGAAAATGGGGGAGCTTCTGTATATTATAGTCATTTAGAGTTATTACATAAAGCAGGTTTTCAAATACAGTTATTGGCCATTGAATGGGCAGATTCTATTCCTTTTGAAAAAGAAGATTATACAGAGGTAAAACCGATGGTTGAAGGAGTAATTCCATTTAAGGCAAATTTTAAATTACCTAAAAAAGGCCTAAAAAGGTTGTTTAATGCCGTTTTTTCTCCTGAAACTTTTGAGTATTATTTTTTGAATGAAAAAAATAAAAGGTATTTAACTAAATTGGTGTTAGATAATTCTATTGATATTGTTTGGTCAGAGTGGAGATGGGCTGGTTTATTAGCTTGGTATTCTAAATTGAAAACACCTGTTATTTATGCACATCATGACTGGGAATATAAACTAGCAAAGCTTCGTTCTAAAAGAAATTTATTAGGTAGGTTTCATACATTTCAAAAGAAAAGAGTTGAGTATAAAATGGTGAAAGGAGTCGCTGGAAGCATTTCTGGATCATTCACAGAAACGAAAGAGATTGAAAAGATTTCATCAAAAAAAGCGATATATATACCCACAACATATAGTTCTGTTTCACCAAAATTGATAAAAAATGATGTACCTAGAATTGTACATTTAGGCGGCATGGGAACAACAGCAAATCGTTTAGGTTTAGAGCGATTTTTAGATGTAAGTTGGAAAAGTATTAAAGATAATTTCCCAGCAGTAAAATTACAAGTTATTGGTAGTTTAAAAGCAGCTCCAGAGAGTTTGTTAAAAAAATTAAAAGAACCAAATATAATTTGTTCAGGATTTGTAAAAGATTTACAATTGGTTTTAAGACCTGAAGATATACATATTATACCTTGGGAATATAATACTGGCACACGAACAAGAATTCCCGTAATATTTAATTATAAGCAGGCTTTGGTAGCTATAAGTGCATCTGTAGAGGCTTTTCCTGAAATAAAGCATAATAAAAATGCTGTTTTGTGTAAAGACTTAAAAGAAATGTCAAATGAGGTTTCAAAGTTAATAGGCAATAAGTCTAAACGGCAAAAAATTAGTAAGGAAGCAAAGGAGACTTTTTTAACACATTATACAAGTAAGAGCCATATTTCTAAATTAAAAGAGTTTATTGAAGAATTACTTTTATAAAGACATTCTTCAGATAAAATTAAAGTTATAAATTTGAAAAACTCAAAAACAATTTATTTTTATTTAAATATGATAAGAAATATTGTAATTATACCTGTAAGAGGAGGGTCTAAGAGATTACCTAAGAAAAACGTAAAGCTTTTAGGAGGTATTCCACTTTTTGTGCATAGCATTAATTATGCAAAAAAAAACCCTGAAATATGTCATAAAATTGTAGTGTCTACAGATGATGTGTTCATAAAAGAAATTGCTTTAAAAGAAGGCGTTTTTGTGGTAGACAGGCCAACTGAGCTTTCTGGGGATTTAGTGCCAACTAAAGATGTATTAAAACATGTTTTAGAACAAGAAACAGAACAGTATGCCAATGTTATTTTATTACAAGCGACCAATCCTTTTAGAAGAAAAGAATTATTACAAAACGCTTTTCAAAATTTTATATTTGGAGATTATGATAGTTTAATGACTGTAAGTAGGAATGAACAAAAATTAGGAACAATTATTCAAAATAAATTTATTCCGTTTAATTATAAATTTGGGCAGCGAAGTCAAGATTTAGAACCTTTATATTTTGAAAATGGATTGTTGTATATTTCAAAAGCAAGTCTAATTATAAATGGAGAAATTATAGGGGAAAATAATTATCCTTATGTAGAAAATCACCCATTAGCAAAAATTGACATTGATGAAGAGGAAGATTTTGAATTAGCAGAATATTATTATAAAAAACATTTATGAACCCATATATAGAGATAGCAGGAAGGAAAATAGGGATAGACTACCCTCCATTAGTTATTGCAGAAATAGGAATTAACCATGAAGGGTCTCTAAAAACAGCCTTTGAAATGGTTGATTCAGCAAAAAGAGCAGGAGTAGAAGTTGTAAAACATCAAACACATATTGTAGAAGATGAAATGAGTGCCGCTGCAAAAAGAGTAATCCCTGGAAATGCAAATATTTCTATATATGAAATAATGGATCGTTGTTCTTTAAATGAAGAAGATGAAAAAGCTTTAAAAAACTACGTAGAAAGTAAAGGGATGATATTTATTTCTACACCTTTTTCAAGAGCTGCAGCAGAAAGATTAGAGAGAATGGATGTACCCGCTTATAAAATAGGCTCAGGAGAGTGTAATAATTATCCATTGTTAGAACATATTGCAAAATTTGGAAAACCGGTAATATTAAGTACTGGAATGAATACTATACAGAGCGTGTTTAAAGCTGTAGCTATTTTTAATAAGCATAAAGTACCATTAGCTTTATTACACACAACAAATTTATACCCAACACCTCCAGAATTAGTTCGTTTTGGAGCAATGACCGAACTGCATAACGCATTTTCAAATCATGTTTTTGGGTTGTCAGACCATACAATAACTAATCACGCTTGTTTTGGTTCAGTTGCATTAGGATCAAGTATTTTGGAACGTCATTTTACAGATAACAAACAAAGAATAGGTCCAGATATAATATGTTCTATGGATGAAAATGACTGTAAAGAATTATTAAAAGGAAGTCATTTAATATGGCAAATGCGTGGAGGAAAGAAAGAACCAGCTAAAGAGGAACAAGTTACCATAGATTTTGCTTTTGCAACAGTTTGCTCTATTAAAGAGATTAAAAGAGGAGAAATTTTTACTATGGATAATATTTGGGTAAAAAGACCTGGAACTGGGGAGATACTAGCTGAATGTTTTGAAAATATTATAGGAAAAAGAGCAAAGGTAAATATTAACAAAGATGATCAGTTAAAACAAGCAGATATAGAATAGTCTAATTAATATGAAAAAAATTGTTTTTTTATCTGGTACTAGAGCTGATTTTGGTAAAATAAAATCGTTGATCCAAATATTGGAAAACCATAATGAGTTTGAAGCACATGTCTTTGTAACAGGTATGCATTTACTTGAAAAATATGGCAAGACAATTATTGAAGTTGAAAAATGTAAATTTTCTAATATATATAGTTTTGAAAATCATACCGATGAAGCTACAATGGATTTAACCTTGGCAAAAACAATTGAGGGTTTTTCTAAATACATTAAAGAAGTTAACCCTGATTTAGTAGTTGTTCATGGGGATAGAGTTGAAGCTTTAGCAGGAGCAATCGTTGGAAGCTTAAATAATATATTAGTAGCCCATATTGAAGGAGGAGAGATTTCGGGAACAATTGATGAACTTATTAGACACTCTGTAAGTAAATTGTCTCATTTACACTTGGTTTCAAATTTAGATGCCAAAAGGCGCTTATTACAAATGGGAGAATTGGATAGTTCAGTTTTTGTAATTGGTTCTCCAGATTTGGATTTAATGAACCCTAAACAGCTACCAGACATTGATACGGTTAAGAAGTATTATGAAATTTTATTTGATACATATGGAGTCGTAATGTTTCATCCTGTAACAACTGAATTTAAAACAGTAAAAGAGGATATAAAAAATGTAGTTACTGCATTAATTACATCAAATAAAAATTATGTTGTCATTTATCCGAATAATGATCTAGGAACCACGGAAATATTAGAAGAGTTTAAACGGTTGGAAAATAATTTGAGATTTCGTATTATACCCTCATTACGGTTTGAATATTTTTTAAGATTACTTAAAGAAGCAGATTTTATTATAGGTAATTCAAGTGCAGGAGTTCGAGAAGCACCATACTATAACGTTACAACAATTAATATAGGTTCTAGACAAAATAACAGAGTACAATCCGAATCAATAATAAATGCACCTTGTAGTCAAGAAAAAATATATAAAGCAATTATGGATGTTGAATTGGTGAAAAATGTAAACAATAATAATTTTGAATTTGGAAATGGAGATAGTAATAATCAATTTTTAAAACTTTTATTGTCAGCTTCTTTTTGGGAAGTAAACTGTCAAAAACAATTTCAAGATTTATTATA
>JBLFXB010000046.1:0-17874 GCA_047611925.1 Polaribacter sp. | reverse complement strand
AAAACAACCATACTAGTTTCAACAGAAACGCTTTAAATGACTATAAATCTTTTGATTTATTCGCTAACTGGCCACAAGCTGCATCAATATCTTTACCTCTAGATCTACGAACATTTACTACAATTCCGTGCATTTCTAAATTAGAAATATAGTTGTTTATGGCTTGCGGACTTGCCTGTTGAAATTCAACATCACCAATTGGATTGTATTCAATTAAATTCACTTTACAAGGCACATAACTACAGAATTTTATCAATGCCTCTATGTCTTCTTTTCGGTCGTTAATTCCGCCCCAAACAACATATTCATAGGTAATTCTTCGTTCTGTTTTTTCGTACCAATACTCCAATGCTTCTTTTAAATCATTCAACGGAAAAGTAGCATTAAATGGCATTATTGAAGTTCTTACTTCATCAATTGCAGAATGTAAAGACACTGCCAGATTGAACTTTACTTCATCGTCTGCCATTTTTTTGATGATTTTCGGAACACCAGAAGTAGAAACTGTAATTCTCTTTGGAGACATCCCTAATCCTTCTGGAGAAGTAATTTTCTCTATTGATTTGATTACATTGTTATAATTCATCAATGGTTCTCCCATTCCCATAAAAACAACATTAGAAAGCTTGTGATTGTAATACAATAAGCTCTCTTTATTGATGGCTGCTACTTGATCATAAATCTCATCAGGATTTAAATTTCGCATTCTTTTTAAACGGGAAGTCGCACAAAAACGACAATCTAAACTACAACCAACCTGACTAGAAACACATGCTGTTGTTCTTGTATCAGTAGGAATTAAAACAGACTCAACTACCAAACCATCGTGTAAACGAACCGCGTTTTTCACAGTACCATCTTTACTTCGCTGAATGTTATCAACTTCTATGTGATTGATCACAAAGTTCTCTTGCAACATTTCTCTTGTTTCTAAAGACACGTTTGTCATAGCATCAAAAGAATGTTCGGTTTTTCCCCACAACCATTGATACACCTGATCTCCACGAAAAGCCTTATCTCCTTTGCTAACAAAAAACTCTCGAAGTTCATCTTTTGTTAATGCGCGTATGTCTTTTTTCTTTGGTTTCATCTGTAGTTTCTATGCTCTCATTATTTATCAGATCTAATTCGTATAAAACTCATTATATCTTTTGCAAAAATACACAAAACCTCACAAGTAATGCTGAATCAATTCAGAACAATCTTGTGAGGTTTGTATTCTAATACGTTAGTATATATTATTATATAATCAACATTGCATCTCCGTAAGAAGAGAAGTTGTATTTTTCTTTAATTGCTACTTGATATGCTTCTGTTACAAAATCATAACCACCAAAGGCAGCAGCTTGCATTAACAAGGTAGATTTTGGTTTGTGAAAATTAGTAATCATGCAATTAGCGATACTAAATTCAAAGGGAGGGAAAATAAATTTATTTGTCCATCCTTCAAAATCATTTAATTTTCCACTTGCAGAAACACAAGATTCTATTGTACGCATTGTAGTTGTTCCTACGGCACAAATTCTTTTCTTATTAGCTAAAGCTTCGTTAATTCTGTCTCTAGTGTCCTCTTCAATATTAATTTTCTCAGAATCCATTTTATGTTTAGATAAATCTTCTACCTCTACTGGAGCAAAAGTACCTAGTCCTACATGCAATGTAACTTCAGCAAAATCGATACCTTTAATTTCTAACCGTTTCATTAAATGTTTAGAAAAGTGCAACCCTGCAGAAGGTGCAGCAACTGCTCCTTCAGTTTTAGCATAAATTGTTTGGTAACGTTCTTCATCAGACGCTTCTACTTCTCTTTCAATTTCTTTTGGCAATGGCGTTTGCCCTAACTCTAGTAATTTTTTTCTGAATTCTTCATAAGAACCATCATATAAAAAACGTAAAGTTCTACCTCTAGAAGTTGTATTGTCAATTACTTCAGCAACTAAACTATCATCATCGCCAAAAAATAATTTATTTCCAATTCTAATTTTACGAGCTGGATCTACTAAAACATCCCATAATCTGTTTTCAGCATTTAATTCTCTCAATAAGAACACTTCAATTCTTGCGCCCGTTTTTTCTTTGTTTCCAAACATTCTTGCAGGAAACACTTTTGTGTTGTTTAAAACCATTACATCACCTTCATCAAAGTAGTTGATTAAGTCCTTAAACATCTTGTGTTCAATAGTTTGTTCTTTTCTATTTAACACCATTAAACGAGATTCGTCTCTGTGTTCTGCAGGATATTTTGCCAATAACTCTTCTGGCAATTCAAAACCAAAATGCGATAATTTCATATGTTTATTTTTCTAAGAATGCTGGCAAATATACGACATCAGAATAGGCGTTGTCAAGTGTTTTGTCATTTATTTATTCTTCTCTTATTTGAAAACCAATTTGTTGCATGGTATCCCAAAAATTTCTGAATGATTTTGTTACTACTTTTGCCTCTAAAATCACTATTGACGTTTTAAGCGCTAACGGTGCAAATGCCATAGCCATTCTATGATCTTTATAGGTTTCTATAGCAATATCTTTATGGATTTGAGTTGCTTTTTCCAACTCTAACCGTTCATCCGTTATACTTATTTTACCACCTAATTTAGTAAGTTCATTTTCTAAAGCAACCAACCGATCTGTTTCTTTAATTTTTAATGTGTGTAACCCGGTTAGCGTACAATCTATTGCCAGCCCAAAGCAAGTTACCGCAATTGTTTGTGCAATATCTGGTGCGTTTTTTAAATCTAATATTAATCGATCTTCTCTCGCTTTTCTAACCTTGGTTAAAGTAATTGTATTGTCTTGAAATGTCGTTTCAACTCCAAAATGTTTGTAAATTTCTGACAAACAAGAATCTCCTTGTAAACTGTCCTTTTTATATGCAGACAATACTACTTGCGACTTTAAATCACTCAAAGCAATACAACTATAAAAATAAGAAGCTGAACTCCAATCTGACTCCACAACAACCTTTTTTGAAACAGGAACAGAAAAATGTTTAATCGAAATTTTATGAGCGATAAAAGTTGCGTCTATACCTAATTCATGTAACAATTTTAAGGTCATATTTATATATGGAACCGACGTTATTTCCCCTAATAACTCAATTTCTAATCCATTTGGCAAACTAGAAGCCACTAACATTAAAGCAGATATATATTGACTACTTACATTTCCGTTTATTTGAACTTTATCTTTAACAATACGTGTTCCTTTAATTCTAATTGGCGGATACCCAACTTTATCTTCGTAAGAAATTTGAGCTCCTAAATCTTGCAATGCATTCACTAAAATCTCTATCGGTCTGTTTTGCATTCTTTCAGAACCAGTCAAAACTACTTCTCTACCTTCTTTTGTAGCAAAATAAGCAGTTAAAAAGCGCATTGCTGTCCCTGCATGACCAATATCAACAACTTCTTCTTTTGTTGTTAACGCATGTTGTAAATGATTAGAATCATCTGAATCTGATAAATTTTCTATCTGTAATCTAGCGACTAATTGTTGTAAGATTAACAATCTATTTGATTCACTTTTAGAACCAGAAATAGCTATAGAAGCATTTAATTGTGTTTGACGAGTTGATAAATGTAATTTCAAAATAATGTTTATAAAAAATTTGTACTTTTAGACTTCTTAACCAAACTAACTACTCATGAAAAAACTTGTCTTATTAGTGGCAATACTTCTATTTGCTGAAAGTCACAAAGTTAATGCTCAAAAGAATACTACCAAATTTTCAGAAGAAAATTATAGCGCTATTAAATGGCGGAATATTGGACCTTTTAGAGGCGGAAGAAGTGCTGCTGTAACTGGTGTTTCAGGAAAAGCAAACTTATTTTATATGGGAGCAGCTGGTGGTGGCGTATGGAAAACTACAGATGCAGGGAGTTCTTGGTCAAATATTTCTGACGGATTCTTTGGCGGATCTGTAGGTTCTGTTGCTGTTAGTGAATGGGATAATAATGTAATTTATGTTGGGAATGGCGAAAAAACTGTTCGTGGAAATGTTTCTTCTGGAGATGGAATTTGGAAAACAGTAGATGCTGGAAAAACATGGAAACATATGGGATTACCAAATTCTAGACATGTTCCAAGAATTAGAATTCATCCTAAAAACTCAGATATTGTGTATGCCGGAGTGCTAGGCGATTTATATAAATCTTCTGAAGAAAGAGGTGTTTACAAGTCTACTGATGGTGGGGAATCTTGGAGAAAAGTATTGTTTGCAAATAAAGATGCTGGTGTTATCGATTTAATTATTGACCCTAATAATGCACGTATATTATATGCTACGACTTGGAATGTTAGAAGAACACCTTATAGTTTATCTAGTGGTGGAGACGGTTCTGCTTTATGGAAAAGTACGGATGGTGGAGAAAACTGGTCAAATATTTCAGAAAGCAAAGGATTACCAAAAGGACTTTGGGGAATAAGCGGTGTTACCGTTTCTCCAGTAAATTCTGACTTTGTTTGGTTGTTGGTAGAAAACAAAGATGGCGGAATATACAAATCTGAAGATGCTGGGAAAACGTGGAAATTGATTAATAGTGAACGAAAATTAAGACAAAGAGCTTGGTATTATTCGCGTTTATATGCAGACACAAAAGATGAAAACATTATTTATGTGTTAAATGTTCGCTATCATAAATCTACTGATGGTGGAAAAACATATCAAACTTTTAATGCTCCACATGGAGATCATCATGATTTATGGATTGCTCCAGAAGACAATCAACGAATGATTATTGGTGATGATGGTGGCTCTCAAATTTCTTTTGATGCTGGTATTAACTGGAGCACGTATTTTAATCAACCAACCTCTCAATTTTATAGAGTTACAACAGACAATCATTTTCCATATAGGATTTATGGCGCACAACAAGATAATTCTACCGTAAGAATTTCTCATAGAACACAAGGACGGTTTATTGGTGAAAAAGACTGGGAAAGAACAGCTGGAGGAGAAAGTGCTCATATTGCCATTGACCCAAACAATAATGACATTGTATATGGAGGAAGTTATGGCGGATTGTTAACTAGAAAAAATCATGAAACTGGAGAAACTCGTGCTGTTAATGTTTGGCCAGATGACCCAATGGGACATGGAGCTGAAGATTTTAAATATCGTTTTCAATGGAATTTTCCAATTCTATTTTCTCCAAATCAAAAGAATAAATTATATGCTGCTTCAAATCACTTGCATGTAACCTATAATGAAGGTCAATCTTGGGAGTTGATTAGCCCAGACTTAACGAGAAACGACCCAAAAACATTAGGCCCTTCAGGAGGTCCAATTACAAAAGATAATACTGGGGTAGAATATTACGGAACTATTTTTGCCGTTATAGAATCTCCAACAGAAAAGAATTTAATATGGACCGGTTCTGATGATGGCTTGATTCATGTAACTAGAGATGGCGGAAAAAACTGGGAAAATGTGACCCCTAAGAAAATGCCAGAATGGATGATGATCAATTCTATTGAAGTAAATCCTTTTAAAAACGGAAGTGTTTACATCGTAGGTACACGTTATAAATCAGGAGACTACAAACCATATATTTACAAAACAGAAAACTACGGTAAAACGTGGAAATTACTAGTAAAAGGAATTGGAAATGAAGATTTTACAAGAACTTTAAGAGCAGATCCTAAACGTAAAGGTTTATTATATGCAGGAACTGAAAAAGGAATGTATGTTTCTTTTAATGACGGAGGAGTTTGGGAGAAATTCCAATTGAACTTACCAATTGTGCCTATTACAGATTTGGCAATTAAAGATGATAATTTGATTGCTGCAACACAAGGGCGTTCATTCTGGATCATTGATGATTTAACGCCAATTCATCAATTAACAGATAACACAGCCAAAGAAAAGGTTACTTTATTTACCCCAAAAGCTAGCTATCAACTTAATGGTGGAAACGGCAAAACATCTAAAACTCAAGGAACCAATCATCCTGGTGGAGTTGCAGTGTATTTTAATGTAAATGAATTTGCGAAAAAAGACACCGTGGTTATGACGTTCTACGATGCAAATAAGAACCTAATTCAGAAATTTAGCAATCATCCAAATAAAAAGGAAAAAGAGAAAGAACTAACGGTTGAAAAAGGGAGCAATGTTTTTTATTGGAATATGATGTATCCTGAAGCTACAAAAGTAAAAGGAATGATTTTATGGTGGGCTTCTTTGGACGGACCAATGGCATTACCAGGGAATTACACCGTGCGTTTATCCGTAAATACAGCAACCTTAGAAAAGCCCTTTACCATTTTAAAGAACCCTGTTTCTGAAACTTCTTTGGATGACATGAAATTGCAATTCGTTTTTATCACTGACATCAATACGAAAGTTTCTGAAATTCATAAAGCGTTGATTAATGTGAAGAAAGTTAAGTCGCAAATCACAACGTTAAAAAAAGCGATCAAAGACAAACAAAAACACAAAGAGCTGATTGCTTTTGCTGATGAATTAACGAAAAAAATGACAAAGATTGAAACTACTTTGTATCAAACAAAAAGTAAAAGCGGACAAGACCCATTAAATTTTCCGATTCGTTTAAACAATAAATTAGCACATTTAAACTCGCTAACACGAATGGGAAGTTACAAACCGACCGACCAAGCTATTGTTTTTAAAAATGAAATCATAAAAGAGATAGACAACCAATTATCTAAACTGTATACTCTTTTTAATACTGATGTAAAACAACTCAATCAGAAAGTAAAAGAGAGTCAAATTGATTTGATTCAATTAGATAAGTAATAAAAAAAAGAGGCTTTTAAAAGCCTCTTTTTTTATGCTATTTTGTTTTCTTCAATGTAACATAAATTGCATACCCAAAACTAATAATGATTTTAATTCCCCAAAATCGTTGCCATTTCCCTTCAGAAAAGTTCACCACATTTACTTTATCAAAATCTCCATCAAAAATTTCTCTCCAGCTACTCATAAATAAAGAGATGAGTGTTACAAAAATGAAAAAAGGCAGTGCAATTTTAAGTACGTTTGTCCAGAATCCAGGTGATTTTATTTTTTCTAAAAGTGCCATTATTGTAGTTTTTTATTATTGTGATGCCTATCGTGATCACGTTTGGTTTTAATGTCTAATTTTTTATCAAAAGCTGCTTGTAAATCTATTCCTGTTTGATTTGCTAAGCACAACGTTACAAATAAAACATCTGCTAATTCCTCTCCTAAATCCTTTGACTTATCAGATTCCTTTTCGCTTTGTTCTCCATAACGACGTGCAATAATTCGTGCAACTTCTCCAACCTCTTCTGTTAATTGTGCCATGTTAGTTAGTTCATTAAAATAACGAACTCCATGACTTTTAATCCAATCGTCAACTTGTTTTTGAGTGGTATTTATTCCCATAAAATGTAATTTACATTAAGAGTATCAAAGATAAAGCTTCTATTTTAATTAAAAAGATAAATTCTCCCGAATTCAGATAGCTAAGTTTGTGAAGAAAATTAAAATTATAGCATCTCCAAAAACGCCTCTCTAGAAATTTCTCTCGCTCCTAAACTTGCCAAATGATCATTATAGACTTGGCAGTCAATCAATTTATACTTATGGTTTTGTGCCAAATAAATAAACGCCAATTTTGAGGCATTGCTAATTAAGCTAAACATACTTTCCCCACAAAAAACACCATTTCCTAAATCTACACCATACAAACCACCAACCAATACTTCTTTTTTAGAGTTGGTATCGTAAAACCAAATTTCTATAGATTTTGCAATTCCTTTTTTATGTAGATTGATATATGCTTGCTCCATATCATCGGTAATCCAAGTACCAAAATCGTCATTTCTAAGAATGTGCTTACAATTAAAAATCACCTCTTCAAAAGCGATGTTTTCTGTAATTGTAAAGCCTCCTTTTTTGATGATTTTTCTCATCGATTTAGAAACTTTTAACTCTTCTAGAAACAATACCATTCTCTCTGGAGGACAATACCAAATAATTGGATCATCATCAGAGTACCAAGGGAAAATTCCGTTTTGATACGCCAATAACAGCCTTTCTTCAGACAAATCTCCACCCAAAGCAATGACACCTTCTTCAGAAGTAGCATCGGGTTTCGGAAAAATAATTTCATCTGTTAGCCAGACCATAGAAAATGATTGCTTTATAAGAAGTGCTAAAGTAGCAAAGATTTAGCTATTTTAGAGGAATCAACGCATCATCTATTATGAAAAAATTACTTTTACTTTCGTTTGCTTCTCTCTTATTCTTTAATTGTGTATCAAAAGAAAAGGAGCAACAAAAACCCAATATTATTTACTTTTTAGCCGATGATTTAGGGTATGGAGAAATTGGAGTTCTTGGTCAACAAAAAATTAAAACTCCAAATATTGATGCCTTAGCAAAAGGCGGAATGTTATTTACACAACATTACTCTGGCGCTCCGGTTTGCGCTCCTGCACGATATTCATTTTTGACAGGAAAACATATGGGACATTCTTATATAAGAGGAAATGATGAATGGGATGAGCGTGGTGATGTTTGGAATTACACCAAGGCATTTACTGACCCTGGTTTAGAAGGACAAAGACCAATCCCTACAAATACAATAACACTAGGGAAACAATTACAAAAAGCAGGATATACGACCGCTATTTTTGGCAAATGGGGATTAGGAGCACCAAACACTGAAGGAGTTCCAAACAAGCAGGGTTTTGACGAGTTTTACGGCTATAATTGTCAGCGTCAAGCACATAATTTATATCCATCTCATTTATGGGAGAATGAAACCAAAGTGTTGTTAAATAATGAATTGGTAAACCCAAATTCTAAGTTAGAAAAAGACGCAGATATTAATGATCCTAAAAGCTATGCTCGTTTCACAGAGCAAAAGGAGTATGCCCCAGCTTTGATTCACCAAAAATCATTGGCGTTTATTAGACATAATAAAAACACTCCTTTCTTTATGTATTATGCTTCTCCTCTACCTCATGTTCCTTTACAAGTTCCAACTGAATATACCGAAGTATACAGAAAAGAATTTGGAGATGAAAAACCATATACTGGTAAAAGTTATTTCCCTACCCAACATCCAAATGCAACCTATGCAGCAATGGTTACTTATTTAGATATGCAGTTGGGTGAGTTAATTTCTGAATTGAAAAAACAAGGAATTTATGAAAACACATTAATCGTTTTTACAAGTGATAATGGACCAACCTATACTGGTGGAGTTGATGCTAACTTTTTTGACAGCGCCAAACCTTTTGATAATAATTATGGAAGAACGAAAGGGTTTGTATACGAAGGAGGAATTAGAGTTCCATTAATTGCAAGCTGGCCAAACATGATTAAAGCTGGCTCAAAAACAAATCATATTTCAGCGTTTTATGATATGATGCCAACTTTAACAGACATTGTCGGAATTGAGACTCCTAAAGAAACGGATGGACTTAGTTTTAAAAATACATTGATTGGAAAAACACAACAAAAGCATGATTTTCTATACTGGGAATTTCCAAGTTATCAAGGCCAACAAGCCGTAAGAATGGGTAAATGGAAAGCGATTCGTAAGAACATCTTTAAAGGAAATTTAGAACTAGAATTATACAATCTAGATACAGACATTAAAGAACAAAATAACATTGCAAAACAGCACCCAGATATTGTAAAACAACTAGCGAAAATCATGAAGCAAGAACACGTACCTGCAGAAAACGATCGTTTTAAATTTAAGCAATTAGGAGATAAATAAGTCACAAAAAAAAGCAGCCAATTGGCTGCTTTTTTTATCTTATTACTATTTTCCTAGAAAGGTAAATCGTCTGGTTCTGCAGCAGAAGATTCAGCTGCTGGTTGAAATTGTTCAACTGGTGGCAAGTCTTGAGGCGCTGCTGCTTGCATTGCTTCAATTCTCCATCCTTGAACTGAATTAAAATATTTTGCAACTCCTTCTGGATTGATCCATTCTCTACCTCTTAAATTGATAGAAACTTTTACATCTTGTCCTACAGCATAACTGTTTAATAAATCACATTTATCTTGAACAAATTCAATCATGATCATTTGTGGATACTGCTCATCAGTTGTAACAACTACCTCACGTTTTCTAAATCCACTAGTACCAAAAGTTTGTGTCTCGTTAACTAATTTAATCTTTCCAATAACTTCCATATTCTTGTTCTATTTAATTAAAAGTACATTCCAGGCACTTTCTACATCATTTTTCTTTAAATACTCTTTGGCAAATGTATGTTTTTTTACGGTTTCTAGACCCACAAAATTTGCATTGTCTTTTGCAAAGTTATCAACATCTTGTTGAATTGGTAACTGCTCAACGTTTCCTAACATTCCCAAATCATTACCTGTTAAAACAGTACTATTTCTAATTTCTAAAGGAATTGCATCTACTCCAATTCCTAAGGTAGAAATTGGTTTCGGAATTTCAAAAAACCCTTCTTTAGCTCTAGAGTAATAGCTTCCTCCTGCTCTTGCAACCAAATCAATTTTATGTTGATCAATAGCACCATTCTCATCTAAAACAGCTTCATTAATATGTAATTTTACAACTTCACAAACAATTAAATTACCTGCTCCTCCTTCATTTCCTAGATGAATTATCTCAGTCACTTTACATTCAAATTGCACTGGTGATTCTGCAACTCTAAAAGGCTTTACTTTGTCAGACTTTAACATGGTAAAACCTGCTTTGTCAAACTCATTTACGCCTTTAGGATATTCTGTACTGCTCAAAGACATTTGATGTACAATATCATAATTCACAACATTAATCACCACTTCTTTGATCTCCATGACATTTTCTAACGTATGTTTTGTTGTATTCCCTCTAACTCTTCTTGCTGGAGAAAATATCATGATTGGTGGGTTTGCACTAAACACATTAAAGAAACTAAATGGTGATAAATTTGGATTTCCATCAGCATCAATTGTACTTGCAAATGCAATTGGCCTTGGCGCAATTGCGCCTAATAAATAGCCATGTAATTTACCTGTTGGTATTTCTTTTGGATCTATAGAAAGCATTTTATAAATTTATTATGAACTGTAAATATACTATCATTTTATAAAATGGGTTATGTTATAATATAGATTATATTTGTAATACATGAGCTTATTTAAAAATACGGTTTTCACAAAACGAATAATCATTTTTGTATTATTTGTAATTGTTTCTTTAATTCTTTGGAATACCTACATTTTCTTTCAGAAGTTCAAGCAAGATGAACGTGCTAAAATGGAAATTTTTGCTTCTGCACAACAAGAATTAGCGACCAACACAGATTTAGAGGCTAGTGTTAATTTAGAAACTAAAATCTTTGAAAACATCACCAATATTCCTTCAATTTTAGTAAATGAGCAAGGTAATATTAAATCCTTTCACAACTTAGACCCAACCAAAACTCAGGATCAAACATATCTACAAAATCAATTGGCTATTATGAAAAAGCAAAATAAGCCCATTGAGATTAAATATGAAGAAATTACTCAATATGTATATTATAGAGATTCTGACTTGTTAAATAAACTCACCTATTATCCAATTGCATTAATCTTAATTTTATTGCTCTTTTTAACGGTTATTTACATGCTGTTTTCTTCTAATAAAATTGCAGAACAGAATCGGTTATGGACAGGAATGGCAAAAGAAACGGCACACCAAATTGGTACACCATTGTCTTCATTATTAGGATGGATAGAAATTTTAAAAAGTGAAAACATAGATCAAGATCATGTGATGGAAATGGAGAAAGATATTGATCGGCTGAATACTATTGCCAATCGTTTTTCTAAAATTGGCTCTGTGCCAGAATTAAAAAAACAGAATATCATAAGCGCTTCTAAAACAACTTTTGACTATTTAAAAAACAGAAGTTCTAAGCAGGTTTCTTTTCAGTTTAATTCAACCGTTGATGAAGCTTTCTCAAATATTAACCAAGAATTATTTGGTTGGGTTATAGAGAATTTAGTAAAAAATGCGATTGACGCAATGAAAGGAAAAGGAAGTTTGTCTTTAGAAATTTCTACTTCTGATAAATGGATTCAGATTACAGCAACTGACACTGGGAAAGGGATTCCAAAATCGAAATTTAAACAAATATTTAAACCAGGTTTTACAACTAAAAAACGTGGTTGGGGGTTAGGGCTGTCTTTATCTAAACGAATTATTGACGAATACCATAACGGAAAAATATTTATAAAAAAATCTGAGATAAACAAAGGAACGAGTATTCAGGTTTTACTGAAAAAAGCTTAAAAATTAGCTACTATTTCTTGAGCCAACAGAACAAACTCTTCGTGTTGCATTTTTAATTTTTTATTCGTAAAATTAATATCAGAAACGTTGTTAATAGGGATTAAATGTACATGTGCATGTGGCACTTCTAAACCGACAACTGTCATACCAATTCTACTACAAGAAACTGTTTTTTCAAGTGCTTTTGCAATTCTATTAGCAAACTGCATTAAACCTGTATAGGTTTCAGCATCTAAATCAAAAATTTTATCTACTTCTATTTTAGGAATTACCAATGTATGGCCTTTTGTATTTGGATTGATGTCTAAAAAAGCATAGTAATTTTCGTCTTCTGCTATTTTATACGAAGGAATCTCTCCGTTTATGATTTTAGTAAAAATACTGCTCATTGTGTTCTGATTTTCATTTCAAATGTAACTAAAAAACGCGTTGCAAATGCAACGCGTTTTTTTATTTTATGATCATTTCTAATACAATACCATTATCTAGAAATATCTACAACTTCAAACGTCATAATTCCATTTGGAACTTGAATTTCTGCAATTTCACCTACTTTTTTACCTAATAACCCTTTTCCTATTGGAGAATTTACAGATAATTTTCCGTTTCTAACATCCGATTCAGAATCTGCAACTAACGTATAGGTAAATTCCATTTTATTAGCTGTGTTCTTTATCTTCACAACAGAATGTATCAATATTTTAGACATATCTAATTGAGATTCATCTATAATTCTTGCGCTAGAAACAACATTTTTTAATTTCGCAATCTTAAATTCTAAATGCGATTGTTCTTCTTTTGCAGCATGATATTCTGCGTTTTCACTTAAATCTCCTTTATCTCTTGCATCCGCAATTTCTTGGGTAACTCTAGGTCTTTCATACTGTTCTAATTGATGTAATTCATCTTTTAGTTTTTTTAACCCCTCTATTGAATAATATGATACTTCACTCATAGTCCTATCCTTAATATTTTATAAAAAACAAAATCTCATCACCGTTTTATCAGAATGAGATTCGTATGCAAATATACAAAATATTTGTAACTTGTCCACGTTTAAAAACAATGTCGAAATTTTAATCATGAGAAAATTACTTTTTGCAATAATAACCGTACTCTCTTTTAGCAACTGCACAAATGACAGTCAGAATAACGATATCTTACCTTTTATACCCGTTAATGAGACTATAAATTTAAGCTTGCCATTATTTGTAAACTTAGCCGTTCCTGGCGGATGGGCTTATACCTCTGGTGGTATTAATGGAATTATTATTTATAATATAAATGGGACACAATTTAAAGCCTTTGAGCGTTCAGCACCTCATATTCCATCGAGTAGTTGTTCTCAAATGATTGTTGAACACAGCATTAAAATGAAATGTCCTTGTGATAATAGTGAGTTTAATATTTTAAATGGCGCTCCATTAACTGCCGGAATTTCTTATTCTGCTAGAGAATATTTAGTGACCAATTTAACCGGAAGTGTTTTACGAATCACAAACTTTTAATAGTTCAGAATCAAATAGATTCTTATTTTTGCAAGAACAACACACAACTAAAACATTACAGTGAAAAATTATTTTTCTTCCGATTTTAAATTAGGCGTTCTCGGTGGCGGTCAATTAGGAAGAATGCTACTTACCGAAACTCAAAAATACGATATACATACCGCAATTTTAGATGGGTCTACAGAAGCCCCATGTGCACAGATTTGCAACGAATTTCATGTTGGAAACTTATTAGATTTTGATGCAGTTTACAACTTTGGAAAACTGGTAGATGTTTTAACTATTGAAATAGAACATGTAAATATTGATGCTTTATATCGATTAGAAAAAGAAGGATTAAAGATATATCCGCAACCTTCTGTCATTGAAATTATTCAACACAAAGGAAAACAGAAAGATTTCTTTGTAGAAAATGATATTCCGACGTCTCCTCATAAACGCTTTTCTAACAAAGCAGCATTGCTTTCTTATTATAAGAATAACGCTGTTGAATTTCCTTTTGTATGGAAATCTGCACAGTTTGGATATGATGGAACTGGAGTAAAAGTTGTTCGTACCTTAAAGGATCTAGAAAATTTAGCAGATACAGATTGTATTGTTGAAGAATTGATTCCGTTTAAAAATGAATTGGCAGTAATTGTTGCTAGAAATGCATCAGGAGAAATCAAAACATATCCCGTTGTTGAAATGGAATTTCATCCAGAAGCAAATCAGGTTGAATATGTAATTTGTCCTGCAAGAATTGATGATATTGTTGCAAATAAAGCAAGAGAAATCGCACTGAATGTTGCAAAATCATTTAAACATGTTGGTTTATTAGCCGTGGAATTGTTTCAAACCAATGATGATGAAATTTTAGTAAACGAAGTTGCGCCAAGAACTCATAATTCTGGTCATTATAGCATAGAAGCTAGCTACACAAATCAATTTGAACAACACTTAAGAACCGTTTTGAATCTTCCATTAGGAAACACAGATAGTAAAGTTGCTGGAATAATGGTTAATTTAGTTGGTGCTGAAGGTTTCACAGGTGATGTGATTTATGAAAATATTGAAAAAGTACTGCAAATTGATGGTGTTACTCCTCATATTTATGGGAAGAAAACAACAAAACCTTTTCGTAAAATGGGACATGTAACGATTGTAGATAGCGACATAAATAAAGCGCGAAAAATAGCCCAAAAAGTAAAAGAAACAATTAGAGTAATAAGCAAATAATCCGTCATTACGAGCTTTAGCGAAGTAATCTTACTAGTAAAAAAACAGATTTCTTCATTTCATTCGCAATGACTAAAAATAAAATTATGGTAGGAATTATAATGGGAAGCGATTCAGATCTTCCAATCATGCAAGAAGCAATTGATATTTTAGAGGGTTTTGATATTCAAATTGAAGTTGATATTGTTTCTGCTCATAGAACACCAGACAAATTAGTTGCCTATTCTAAAAACGCACACACTAGAGGAATCAAAGTGATTATTGCAGGTGCTGGCGGTGCTGCTCATTTACCAGGAATGGTTGCCTCAATGAGTCCATTGCCAATAATTGGAGTTCCTATAAAAAGCAGAAATTCTATTGATGGTTGGGATTCTGTTCTTTCTATTTTACAAATGCCTGGCGGAGTTCCTGTTGCAACAGTAGCCTTAGATGGCGCAAAAAATGCGGGTATCTTAGCTGCACAAATTATTGGCGCTTCAGACAAATGTGTGCTAGATAAAATTATCGCTTATAAAGAAGGGTTAAAACTAAAAGTAGAACAAGCTTCTGAAAGAGTGAAAAAATAACGTTGTCAGTTCGAGTGATTTTTTTAAGCAACAAATAAAATCAGGTCGAGAACACATCACTAAAAACATATCGACACAAATCTTCTCATTCTTCGAGAATGCACTTAATGTGACATTAAACAAAATTCAAAATGAATCCTTTATTACACCATTTCAATACAGCTCCTTTTTCTCAAATTAAGGAATCAGATTATACTCCTGCAATTAAAACTGCAATTGAAGAAACTAAAAAAGAAATTGAAGCGATTGTTTTAAATTCTGACATGCCAACTTTTGAAAACACAACTGTTGCATTAGATTTTACTGGAGAAAAACTAGATAGAATTACGAGTATTTTCTTCAATTTAAATTCCGCTGAAACTACTGACGGGATTCAGAAAATAGCCAAAGACATCTCTCCTTTATTGAGTGAGTTTAAGAATGACATCATCTTAAATGAAGCATTATTTCAAAGAGTAAAAGTTGTTTATGATGTTAAAGAGTCTTTAGAATTAACTCCAGAGCAAAGAACCCTACTAGAAAAACAATACAAAAGTTTTGCTAGAAACGGAGCCAACTTAAATGAAGTTGACAAATCTGAATTACGTAAAATTGATGCTATATTATCTAAACTCTCGTTACAGTTTGGAGAAAATATATTGGCAGAAACCAATGCGTTTGAAATGCATATTACAGATGAAAGCGAATTATCTGGCTTGCCAGAAAGTGTAAAAGAGGCTGCAAATGAAATAGCCAAATCAAAAGAAAAAGAAGGTTGGGTTTTCACCTTAGACTACCCAAGTTATATTCCTTTTATGACCTATGCAGACAATCGTGAATTGCGTAAAAAATTAGCAATTTCTGCAGGTAAAAAAGCGTTTCAAGACAATGAGTTTAACAATGAAACTGTTGTTTTAGAAATTGTAAAACTACGTCATCAAAGAGCTAATTTATTAGGCTATCAAACACATGCTCATTTTGTGCTGGAAGAGCGAATGGCAGAAACTCCAGAAAAAGTAATTTCCTTTTCTAACGACCTGTTAGAAAAAGCAAAACCAGCTGCTCAAAAAGAATTTGATGAATTGGAAGCGTATGCTAAAAGCATAGACAACATAGACCAATTACAAAAATGGGACGGCTCATATTACGCAGAAAAACTAAAAAAAGAGCGTTTCAATTTAGATCAAGAATTGTTAAAGCCTTATTTTAAATTAGAAAATGTAATTGACGGTGTATTTACAATTGCCAATACATTATATGACTTAAAGTTTGAAGAGATATTTGATATCGAAAAGTACCATGAAGATGTAAAGACTTATAACGTTACAGATACAAATGGTGCCTTTATTGCTGTTTTTTATGCCGATTTTCATCCTAGACCAGGAAAAAGAAATGGTGCTTGGATGACTTCATACAAACCTCAGCAAGTAAAAAACGGAATTAACGAGAGACCACATATTTCTATTGTTTGCAATTTTACGAAACCAACAGAAACAAAGCCTTCTTTACTAACTTTTAATGAGGTTACAACACTCTTTCATGAGTTTGGACACGCATTGCATGGCATGTTAGCAAACACCACATACAATAGCTTATCTGGAACGTCTGTTTCTTGGGATTTTGTTGAATTGCCTAGTCAAGTCTTAGAGAATTGGTGTTACGAAAAAGAAGCGTTAGAATTGTTTGCAAGACATTATGAAACTAATGAAGTGATTCCGATGGAATATGTGACCAAAATTAAAGAATCTGCTAGTTTTCATGAAGGCATGCAAACCTTGCGTCAATTAAGTTTTGGCTTGTTAGATATGAACTGGCACGGAGGAGGATCCCCAGAGACAATTACCTCTGTTAAAGAATTTGAAAGTAACGCTTTTAAGGACACAAAATTGTATCCAGATGTTGCTGAAAACTGTATGAGTACCGCTTTTTCTCATATTTTTCAGGGTGGATATTCTGCTGGATACTACTCTTATAAATGGGCAGAGGTTTTAGATGCTGATGCTTTTGAATATTTCTTAGAAAAAGGAATATTCAATAAAGAAGTTGCAACAAAATTCAAAGAAAATGTCTTATCAAAAGGAGGAACAGAAAAACCAATGGAATTGTATAAACGTTTTAGAGGTCAAGAACCAAAACCAGATGCTTTATTAAAAAGAGCTGGGCTTTTATAATTCACAACACCTATATTAACTATTGATTTCCAAAGAACTAAAAGGATATAAAATATTTTTTTATAACTTAGATAAAATTCTCTTTCATATTTTTTAGTCCCTTACAGCAAAAAATGATTGACTAAGTTGTATTAATTTGAAAAAGTTACTTTGGTGCTTTTGCATATTTTTCACATTGTTGTGTAAAGGTCAA
>JBLFXB010000045.1:0-18036 GCA_047611925.1 Polaribacter sp. | reverse complement strand
TTAATAGAAGTATCAAAAATGAGAATGCCTTATGGTAAATACAAAGGCACGTACCTTATTGATTTACCAGAGCATTATGTCGTTTGGTACCATAACAAAGGGTTTCCAAAAGGGAAAATGGGGCAAATGTTAGGCTTGGTTTATGAATTGAAACTAAACGGCTTAGAAGACATGATTAGAGAGATTAGGAAGCGGTATTCTTAGCCTCTTTTTTGTTTCGTGAAGTGACACCATAAACATAATGTGCAATTCCCAAAGTCATTAAAGAGTAGAGTCCAAATCCATCAACAAAAAGAGGAATAAGCCCAATCAGAAAACAAGCTATTGAAAATAGATATAGTGCTTTTGTCTTAGAAAAATTTAGCAGGAATATTAAGATTCCATAACCAATAATAAATGTTGGAATGATAAAAGCTTCTTCTCCGATTCTTAATAGATAGAATTCAATATTGTAAATAATAATTAGTAGGATAAATAAAAGCCACATCATCTTTCTTGAATTCTTGTTCCAAACTTTATTACCAATTTTCCGTTCGTATTTTCTATTGCTAAAAAACAGGGCTAATAATGAGAAGAAGACGCAAATACCTGTAATAATAAAGATAAATGTTTCTAGAAAGTTGACTGTTAAAAAGCTAAAAGGAGAAGAATCAATAGTGAAACCAGAAATAACAGTATTAATAAGTAGTGCGCCTAAAAGAATATAGCTTCCAATAAAGAAACTTGTCCTGCTTCTTAACTTAAAATTATATGAAGTGTTTTTAATTAAATTCCTTTTTTTAGCCATACCAGCTGCTAATGTACAAAAAAGAAACCTGCAGCAATTTATATATTAAAAAGAACCGTTGCCCTTTTCGATAAAAATAGTTGCATTCTTTTCGTATTTCGACACTGCTAATTAAAAACCAAAAACATCATTTTAAAAGTGTAAAAATTACACTATAATCTATTCACTGTTTTTCTAATTGCAACAAGATTACTTAATAAGTTTTCTAAATGATCTAAATGCAGCATGTTTGCGCCATCACTTTTTGCATTCGCAGGATCAAAATGAGTTTCTAAAAACAACCCATCTACGTTATTTACAACTCCAGCTCTAGCAATTGTTTCAATCATATCAGGTCTTCCGCCAGTTACTCCAGAATTTTGATTTGGCTGTTGTAAAGAATGGGTAATGTCTAATACAGTTGGTGCGAATTCACGCATTTCCGGAATTCCTCTAAAATCAACAATCATATCTTGGTAGCCAAACATGGTTCCTCTGTCGGTAATCATAACTTGGTTGTTTCCAGAATCAGTTACTTTTTTTACAGCATGTTTCATTGCAGATGGACTCATAAATTGCCCCTTCTTTAAATTAACAACTTTCCCTGTTTTAGCAGCTGCAACGACTAAATCTGTTTGACGAACTAAAAACGCAGGAATTTGTAAAACATCTACATATTGTGCCGCTCTTTCTGCATCAGATGCTTCATGAATATCTGTAACTGTAGGTATCTGAAATGTTTCAGAAACTTTACGTAAAATTTTTAATGCTTTTTCATCTCCAATTCCTGTAAAACTATCAACTCTACTTCTGTTGGCTTTTTTGAAACTTCCTTTAAAAATAAAAGGAATTTCTAATTTATTGGTTACTTCAAGAACTTTTTCAGCAATACGCATTGCCATTTCTTCACCTTCAATAGAACAAGGTCCAGCAAGTAAAAAAAAGTTATTAGAATCAGTATGTTTTATATTCGGAATTAAAGATAAGTTCATCGGTTTGAAAATTTTAGCAAAAATACAAA
This sequence comes from Polaribacter sp., assembly GCA_047611925.1. Taxonomy (GTDB): domain Bacteria; phylum Bacteroidota; class Bacteroidia; order Flavobacteriales; family Flavobacteriaceae; genus Polaribacter. Next base: position 16,249 of record JBLFXB010000045.1, on the reverse strand, counting down.
ATAAATATTGTATTTGATTTCATATATTTAGTCTTTTAAAAACTCAATCATGAAAAAAATTTGTACACTTCTTGTTGTTTTCGTTTTAATGTATTCTTGCAAAAACGATAAGAAAAAAGTAGCCGAGGCTAAAAAGGTTACTGTTGAAGACATAGATACTACAACGGTTAGAAAACATTTATATACGTTGGCTTCTGATGAAATGGAAGGTAGAGGTACTGGAACTCCAGGAATTGAAAAAGCAGCTCAGTATATTGAAGGAGAATTTAAAAGAATAGGACTGAAAACCTACGACACTTTAAAAGATTATAGACAAACTTTTACTTTTATAAACAGAAGAACTAAAAAAGAAATTACTGCTTTTAATGTAATTGGAGTTTTAGAAGGGAAAAGTAAAAAAGACGAATATGTAGTGGTTTCTGGACATTATGATCACTTAGGGATTGTAAAGAAAGAAGGAGAAAAAGATAGTATTTATAACGGTGCAGATGATGATGCTTCCGGTACCACAGCAATGATGGCATTGGCTGAGTATTTTACGAAGAAAAATGACAATGAACGTACGATTCTTTTTATTGCTTTTACAGGAGAAGAAATGGGGTTGATTGGTTCTACACATTTTGGTAAAGATGTTGATGCAAGTAAGTTTGTGGCAGGAATTAACATAGAAATGATTGGTAAAGAATCTAAGTTTGGACCAAAAACAGCTTGGTTAACAGGTTTTGAACGTTCTGATTTTGGAAAGATTATTCAGAAAAAATTAGTTGGATCAGGATATAAATTATTTCCAGACCCATTTTTGAAATTTAATTTATTCTTTAGGTCTGATAATGCGTCTTTAGCTCGTTTAGGAATTCCTTCTCATACATTTTCTACAGGTCCAATAGATGTTGATGTACATTATCATAAAGCTTCAGACGAACCAGAAACCTTAAATGTTTCTAATATTACTGAAACGATTAGAGCAATTGCTATTGGTACAGAAAGTATTATCAACGGTACAGATACTCCAACTAGAATTCAATTGACTGAAGCAGAAATGGGAGGAAGAAAAAAGAAAAAGAAATAAATCATTTCAAAATGAAAAGAAGAAAAAAAGGGAGCTAAATAGCTCCCTTTTTTTGTATTTTTGACCAAACTCTAGTCTTATAATGAATATACATTTTATAGCAATTGGTGGAAGCGCAATGCATAACTTAGCAATTGCATTACACAATAAAGGATATCAAATTACAGGTAGTGACGACACCATTCATGAGCCATCAAAATCTAGATTAAAAAAATATGGATTATTACCTGAGGAGTTTGGTTGGTTTCCAGAAAAAATTAATCAAGATTTAGATACAGTTGTTCTTGGTATGCATGCCAAAGCTGACAATCCTGAATTGTTAAAAGCACAAGAGTTAGGGCTTAAAATATATTCATATCCAGAGTTTTTATATGAGCAATCTAAAGATAAAACACGCGTTGTAATTGGTGGTTCACACGGTAAAACAACCATAACTTCAATGATTTTACATGTGTTAAACTACCATGATAGAGATGTAGATTATATGGTTGGTGCACAATTGGATGGTTTTGAAACGATGGTGCATTTAACGAAAGAGAACGAATTTATCGTTTTAGAAGGTGATGAATATCTAAGTTCTCCCATTGATAGAAGACCTAAGTTTCATTTATATAAACCAAATATTGCGTTGTTAAGCGGAGTTGCTTGGGATCATATTAATGTGTTTCCAACTTTCGAGAATTATGTAGAGCAGTTTTCAATCTTTACAGATTCTTTGGTAAATGGTGGAATTATGGTCTACAATGAAGGAGATAAAATTGTAAAAGATGTTGTTGAGAATTCTAATAACTCGATTAAGAAATATCCATATTCACTTCCTGAACATTTCATAGAAAACGGAATCACCTATTTAGAAACTCCAGAAGGAGATTTGCCTCTTGAAATATTTGGGGATCATAATTTAGAAAACTTAGCAGGAGCAAAGTGGATTTGTCAACATATGGGAATTGATGAAGACGATTTCTATGAAGCGATTGCAACATTTAAAGGAGCGAGTAAACGATTAGAGAAAATTGTAGAAACTCCGTCAACTGTAATTTTTAAAGACTTTGCACATAGTCCCAGTAAAGTTGAAGCAACCACAAATGCAATTAAAAAACAATATTCAGAAAGAACAGTTTTAGCATGTTTAGAATTGCATACATATAGTAGTTTAAATGCTGAGTTTTTAAAGGAGTATAATGGCGCTTTAGACGCAGCAGATAAAGCAGTTGTTTTTTATTCTCCTCATGCAGTTGAAATAAAAAAACTAGAAACCGTTTCTAAAGAACAAATTGCCAAGGCTTTTGAAAGAGATGATTTAATTATTTATACAAATCCAGTAGAGTTTAAAGAGTTTTTGTTCTCTCAGAGTTTTGAGAATACAGCTGTCGTTTTAATGAGTTCTGGAGATTATGGAGGTTTAGATTTTGATGAAGTTAAAGAATTAGTGGATTAACTTTTATCTATTGATAACATTCTTTTATACCATTTAATATCACTCAGTTTATGCAGCACGTACATAAAATGACTTTTACTATATAATGCTTTTATTAAGAGCTTTATTCTCGTATTATTGATAATGTAGAATCTTAAAATCCGGTTTCTGTTTTGTCTCTTTTCAGGAGTGTTTAATAATTTTAATATCGAGTTTTTATAACTTGTTACGCTTGATTTTCTTTCAAAAATGATACTTTTCATATTTGGAAAGACACATGAAGCAAGTGCCAAAAAGGAGTTTAATTGCTTGAATATTTTCGGGAACTCACCAATGCTTTTTAAGGTGTTGGCGTTGAATGATAGTAGAAACAAATCATAATAATTTCTCAACGCGATATTCTTATATAAATAGCCATAATCATTGAGTTGTTTATTGATAATTGTATGGGCAACTTGATGTTCATGTGACAGTAATGTAAACGTATCTTTTTTCCTTAAATATGGTTTGATAATTTGATAGTTGAAAATTGTGCTAAATTTTTTCAATGTCATTTCGAGATGAACTTCAATAGCATTGATATTTCCTTTTTTTACCATCCGCGGATAATGCTTTAGATAACCTAGTTGCTTTAAGGGTTTTGTTAAGTGCGTATATTGATTTGTGGATAATATTTTCAGGGCTTTATTAGCTGTGTTTTTGTCAACAATAAAATCAATATCACCAACCATTCTTTCTGCAATATCTTCATACAAACCTTCTAATAAATTGGCAGTGCCTTTTAAGAAAACAGGAGTGATGTTATTTGTTAATAACAACTCATTTATCTCTTTAGCTTGGGCTATGATTTTTAAATTACGGTTTCGGTTTAAATCAGTAATATGTTTCATGTAGTTCGCCAATTCTTCTGGTAAATAATGAAGAAAATTAGCTCTTTTAAGATTGCAATACAACGCAGGGAAAACATAGTGCTTAGTGCTTAATTTAACAACATTATCCCAATCTACATTTCCAGAGTCTATTTCTTTTTTTACGAGTATTCGGTTCTGCTCTTCATGAGTAATTGTTAAACACTTACCTACAAAAAATAATGTTTCTTTATAAGTCATCATTAAAGATTTTAGAAACAGTTTCAATCATTTTTTTATTGTTTGAGTAGGTTAATTGATAACTTGGTAATTCTAAAAACCACTCAAGAAATATTGATGCATTTTCTTCTAAAGGAGAAATCCAAGAATCTGGAACTAGTTGTTGAAATGCATCAATCTGTGAAATCAGATGGATATCTATTTCTATGTCTGGATTGTATTTGATAAAAATAAGTGCTTTGCATTTTTGTTTTTGAGTGTAATCAATTTTTTCAGGAGCTAGATACCGAACTATTTTATTCGTTTTTTTAAAATGATATTCTGTTGAATTTTCCAATTCTGGATAATAAGGGAGTAAAGTAGAAATCCCTTTCTCCTTTATTGAAATTGCTGCAGGATATGTGTATATATTTTTGTTCTGATCAATAGGAACAAAATCATCAGCTATGCAATTGTATCCATTGGCATTTAACAAGGCTAAAGAAGTGCTTTTTCCATTCCCAGAATCGCCTAAAAAGAGCATGGATTCTTTTCCGTTACTAACTGCCGAAGCATGAAAAATTCCCATCCAGTCTTTTTCAGGTTTGCTATACATGTCTATTAGTAATTGCATGGATAATTTTCCTTGAAATAAATGAACTTCTTCTTTACTCCATTGACCAATACCAGTTTTGTCTTTGAAAAAAACAATAGATTCGTTGTTGTCAAAAATTGCATATTTAAAATTGGAGTTTGATGTTTTTTTAATTTCTAAATGAGCAATAACAGGATGAATTTTTGATTCATGATATGCTGTCTGATATTGAATTTTAAAAATGGATTTATGTATCGAATAATACTTTTCAGAAAAGAACAAAGTTGGCGTAATAATTTCATCTAGATTCGTTTCTTCCTCTACAGTAAGAATATTATTTTCAGTATAGATTTTAGAAATATCAGTTATAAACTCCAAAACTATTTCTTTAGGAGTTTCAACCTTATTAGCATACCAATCTTGTATTTCTAATAAAGGGATTTTAGCCTCAATTTTATAAAGTATTTCTACAACAGTTGGTTCAAAAACTAAATACGAATTAGAATTTTTAAACCAAACGATACTCTTTTCTTCTATTTCTTTTATGAATAATGTGTTCATTTTTTTTAAAAACCACCTCCTGGAGCTTCAGGGCTTTGTGCCTGTGCTTTTTTAGGGTTCAGAATTATATAAGTTCCTATGGCTGTTAAAGCTGCATATTTACCGTAATTACCAATTTTTTTAATTGCTTCTTTTCTAGTTATATCTTCTGTCTTTTTTTTCATGTTACATATAGATTTAGAGGATTATTTTATAAATATTTTCTTATAGGTGTTTCCTTTTTTAGTTTCTAATTTTACAATATATAGTCCGCCTTTAATAGTGCTAGGTAATGCTAAATCAATTATTGAATTTGAAGAGCCGTTTCTATTTAATATTTTTTTTCCTAATATGTTATAAAGTGTAATGTTCCCATTACCACTTTTGACACCTGTTATTCTTAAAGTGCGTTTAGCTGTCATATACATCTTGATTGGTGTGTTGTAATCATCAGTATCAAACCCTTTTCTTAGGTCAGTATTTGAAGTGTGTAAATAAAACCGTCCATTTCCGTTACTGTCAGATTCTAACGTAATTTTGTAGACACTGTTAATTTCATCTAAACGAGTAATTTTTTTTCGTGCTAAATCCTCTATAAAAACCATTAATTCAGAAGGTAAGTTTTGGTGATTAATAGAGAACGTAATTTCTTTTCCTGATAGCGCATTAACTCCGATGGGAATGATCATTTTTTCATAACCAGCATCAGGTAATACTTGTAAAGAAAAACCGATGCCGTCACTATTTGTTATTAGATGTGAATACACACTAAACGTACTTGACGTGCCTGAAAACATTCCTGCATCATAACCAGGGTCTAAACCCGTTGTTGTTCCTGTAATATATTTTATGTCAGTGCTTTTTTTTGTTTTTCCATCAGTTATATTGAAAGTGATTGTTGGCCAAGTAGATTTTGCTTTACTAAAGACATCTGTTGCTTGATGGCTTTGCATGGCTTCTGTAAAGGTTACAGTTGAACCACTTGCAATGGAATTAACAAAGAATCCTTGCTCAGGAGCAATAAACCTAGATTCAGAAGCATGGTTAATTGGAATATATGTAGACCCATTCCAAAAATATATAGCTTGATATGAAGCGTTTAAATTAGCGGAATTGATTGTTAAAAAATTATTTGTAGCATCTGCACTAGAGTTTGCGGGAATGTAAGATGGATATGGGTTTCCAATTAAATTCCACTCATTTGTTGTCCCGTCAGTAATAGCAATAGAAACATTATTTGTGGGTATAGTTCCAGTAAAAGTAACATCACCTGCAGATGTTCTTATAGCCGAATACCCTTTTCCAGAAGTAAAATCTCCAGCTGCTCCAATTGTGCTAGTTGTATAATATTCCCAGGAAGAACCATTATTATTGTAGGGCGCAATTCCATAATTTGTTCCGCTTGTTCCGATGGAATTAGTCGCAACATCAGTAACTGTAAATGTATGTATGTTTTGAGAAACAACTGGACAAGATAATAAATGCCAATTGGTAGTTACTGTTCTTGAATAGGAGATGTTTCCTGTTGATGTTCCTTTGATAATTATTGAACTGCCCGAATTAGCATTTAATGCCCCTGAAATTGTCGTATTTCCATTTATGGTTAAAGAATTTGCAGTGTTAATAGTTAAAACTTCACTTGCATTAATGGTTAAGTTACCAACTTTCGCTTCTGTGCCAGAACTAATTATTGGTGATGTAGCAACATTTGGTATGGTAACCAATGATGAACTTGTAGGAATACCATTGTCCCAGTTTCCAGCTAAATTCCAAACAGAGCTAGTAGTTCCAGTCCAGTTTGTATTCTTAATGGTGAATGCTTCTTCTGAATATGGTAATAAGGTTTCTCCATCACCAGAGGAAGATACAGTTGTCCACTTCGTTTTATCAGAAATTGAAGTTAAGTAATCTGAAAATACTGTTTTATTTGATCTAGATTCAGAATATTTTCCGCCATCAGGAGACGCAACATTGTCTATTACTACAATTGTTGTCCCAATTGTTAAACCTGTACTTGTTAAGGTAATTCCGTCACCATCAAAAGGGCCAAGTTCTGAATTTGCATTTCCAATTTGAATTGCTGCTAAATAGGTAGTTGGTGTAGTTGCATTTGTACCAATATATGCAATGATTCCATCTTTAGCGGCTGAAAGACCAAAAGCACCAGTTCTTGTAATTGAACCTATTGAACTGCCAAAATTCAGGTTTGTATTATGATCAATATCAGTAAATAGAACAATAGTGCCAGCTGTTATTGTTTTTGTTCCAGAAGACCACGTAATGATTCCTTCACTACCAATAAAACCACCACTTCCGTTTGTTTCATCATCTGTGAAAAAGATGGTTGAATTTGGAGTAATGTCAGCAAGTACTACTATGGCGAAATCTTTATCGCCATCTGTGTTGAATGCGATAAATGCAATGTCACCAATAGATTGAGAAATGCCAATTATAGAGTTAAGAAAAAACAGAAATACCAGAATGCCTTTTAATGAGTATTTTTTTTTCATAGCGTTGAAAATTTAAACTAAAGCTAATTAAAAAAAATTGAATAAAATATAAAGTACTGAAAATCAGGTATTAATACGTGTGTTAATTATTTCTCCAGAAGAAAGGAGAAAATAAGATTAAAACAGTGAATAATTCTAAACGACCAATAAGCATTAAAAATGCGCAAAACCATTTAGCTCCATTTGACAAATGTGCATAATTATCTACAGGACTAACAGAGCCAATTGCTGGTCCAATATTTCCTAAAGAAGAAGCCGCAGCACCAATGGCTGACATAAAATCTAAACCAAAAAAAGTTAATATGGTTGAAGAAACTATAAAAATAAACATGTAAATAATGAAAAACGAAATGATGTTAAATACAATCGTTTGATTGACCGTTTTGTCATCATATCTAACAGGAATAATTGCATTTGGATGCAAGGCTTTTTTAAATTCTAAAAAACTGCTTTTTAGCAGTACAATATGTCTAACAATCTTTACTCCACCACTTGTTGAACCAGCTGATCCTCCAACAAAGAATAATGAAAAGAAAATTCCGGTAGCAAAGAAGCTCCACATTGTAAAATCTGCACTAACAAAGCCTGTTGTTGTAATAACAGAGATTACTTGAAATAATGAATGTCTAATTGCACTTTCAACTTTTCCATAAACCATTGGATGGTCTACTGTAGTTGTTAAATTAGGGTCTTGATAAAAGATAATTAGTATTGCTATTAATGCTGTTAAAATAATGGTTCCGAAGAAGTAATATTTAAATTCTTCACTTTGAAAAACTTTACGAACTTTTCCTTTTAAAGCAAAATATGTTAAAATGAAATTAGTACCAGCAATAAACATAAATATGATCACAATATATTGCACTAAAGGCATTCCGTTGTAATGAGCTAAACTAGCATTCTTGGTAGAAAAACCACCTGTACTCATGGTTGCCATTGCGTGGTTTATTGCATCAAACCAAGTCATTCCAGCAACTTTTAAAAGCAAGAACTCAGTTGCTGTTAATACAACATAAATAAACCATAATCTTTTAGCTGTGTCAGAAATTCTTGGATGTAATTTGTCTGTAGATGGCCCTGGAGCTTCTGCCATAAATAACTGCATTCCTCCAATTCCTAACAATGGTAAGATTGCAATTGTTAAAACAATAATTCCCATTCCTCCAATCCAATGCGTTGCGCTTCTCCAGAATAAAATTCCTTTAGGAAGGCTTTCAATATCAGTTAAAATAGAAGATCCTGTAGTAGAATATCCAGAAAGTGTTTCGAAAAATGCGTTTGTAATATTTGGTATTGCACCTGTAAGTAAATACGGTAACATTCCTGTGATAGATAATGTAAGCCATCCTAATGTGACAATTAAATACCCTTCTTTTTTCTGAATATTGGTAGAGGTTGGTTTATTAAAAAAATACAATAACAACCCAATAGAAATAGTGATAATTCCGGCGTTTAAAATTCCGAATTTAGCGGCTTCTTGATGGTAGATGCTAAACGGAACTGCAATTAACATAAACACACCGTTTAAAATTGCTGTTAAGCCTAAAAAACGATAAATAATTTTAATATTAAGAGCGCTCATAAATTAAGATTTGAACAATTCTTCTACGGTAGAAATTGCTTCGGGTAAACAAAAGACAATGACTCTATCTCCAGTTTTAATTTGAAAATTACCGAAAGACATCATTGCTTTTCCGTCTCTAATAATCCCTCCAAAAACAGCATCTCTAGGGAATTTTAATTCACCAATAGGTTTTTTTGTTACTCTAGCGTTTTCCTTAACTTCAAATTCAAAAACTTCGGCATCGATGTTGTGAAGATTGGCTAAAGCTAAAATATCACCTTTACGAATGTGTTTAAAAATACTACTTGCAGCTAATAATTTTTTGTTAATTAAAGTGTCAATTCCAATGGTTTGAGAGATGTTGATGTAATCCATATTCTCAACCAAAGCGATTGTCTTTTTAACACCTTTAGATTTTGCTACCAAACAAGACATGATATTCGTTTCAGAATCGCCAGTTACAGCAATAAAAGCATCCATATTTCTGATATTTTCTTCTTCTAACAATTCAAGATCTCTTCCGTCTCCATTGATCACTAAAGTGTTAGAAAGCTTATCAGCAATATCTAGTGCTTTTTCCTTATTTTTTTCTATCAATTTTACGTTGAAGTTTTCTTGACAAAGATTTCTTGCTGTTTTAAATCCGATACTACTTCCTCCAAGAATCATTACATTTTTAATTTGCAGTTGTTCTTGTCCAATAATTTGGTATAATTTATTAATGCATTTTTTAGGAACTGAAAAATATACTTGATCTTTTAAATTGTAAACAGTATCTCCTCTAGGAATAATAGTTTGAGAAACGCCTTCTCGTTTAATAGCAATGGTAATAAAATCTACCAACGGAAACTTATCTTTTGCTTCTTTAACGGTTAAATCTAAAATAGGAGACTTATAACTCAACGAAGTTCCCATTACGTTAAATAACCCTTTCTCAAACTCAACAGTATCGTTAAAAGAAGATTGGTTTAATAGCATTTTAATTTCGTTAGCAGCCAATTCTTGAGGAGAAATCATAAAATCTACTCCGAAACTTTTAAAATCGATCACATCATTATTTAAAAACTCAGGATTGTCAATTCTAGCAATGGTCTTTTTAACGCCTAGCGCCTTTCCGATAACAGAAATAGTAAAGTTTGTGTTTTGAGATTCTGTTACAGCTAGCAATAAATCTGCAGACTCTATTCCAATCTCTTTTAATAAGTTTATAGAAGTAGCATCACCTTTTTTAGTGAAAACATCTAAATGATTGTTTATGTAATCTAACCTGTCTCCGTCAAAATCTATAATATAAGTATCTTGAGATTCGTAAGACAGTAACTTGGCTAAATGAAAACCTACATCACCGGCTCCAGCTATAATAATTTTCATAATCTATAGTGAAATGTAGCACAAAGATATTGTTCTTTAACTGTTCCTGCAAAAAAAAGCGTTTTTTATTGAATTTCACTTCAATAAAATAGTTTTATCTTTATTGGTAAAAAGCTAATACATGAAAAAACTGACCATAAAATATTGGGCGCTAGAAGATAGGCCAAGAGAAAAACTCATGCAAAAAGGAAAAGAAGTATTGACAGATGCCGAGTTAATAGCCATTTTAATAGGAGCCGGCTCTAAAGAAGAAAGTGCCGTTGAGTTGAGTAAACGAATGCTTAATTCTGTAAATAACAATATTAACCAGTTGGCAGCTTTGTCATTAGAACAGTTAATGGAATTTAAAGGAATTGGAGAGGCAAAAGCAGTAAGTGTAATTACAGCATTAGAATTAGGTAAGCGAAGACATTATGAGCAACTAGAAGAAAAACCAGTTATAAAAAGCAGTGCAAGTGTTTTTAATCTTATTCAGCCATTAATTGGAGAATTAGAACATGAAGAGTTTTGGGTGTTATATCTAAATAATTCAAACAAAGTAATAGTAAAAAAACAACTTAGTAAAGGCGGTATTACGGCGACTATGGTTGATATACGATTGGTTTTTAGAAAAGCAGTAGAATTGGCTTCTGTTGGAATTATCGTTTGTCATAATCATCCTTCAGGAAAATTAACACCAAGTAATTCGGATAAAACATTAACAAAGAAAATTATGGAAGCAGGAAAAATATTAGATATAAAATTACTAGATCATTTAATTATCACCCAAAAAGATTATTTTAGCTTTGCAGACAATGGAATACTTTAATATAGCTTTTTGATACTCATATACACACATAAAATTACACCAAGGTTAAGATATGTTTTTAAACATATTTTTACTAGAATTTTACTAATTCCTGTAAAATTTACAACAACCATTGAAGAGTTTATTGCTCATAATGGATTAAAAATGACGTATTCGAAAGCGCCATTAGGAAAAGAGTTTTTTATTAGAAGTAATGATTTGCTTTTTGAACAGGGAGTTAATGATTTAGAGATCAATATTTTTGATTACGAAGGGGTGCCTTGTTTTTTTAATGCAGGTTCTAACTCTGTTCTTCCATTTGATGTTTTTGCAGCAAGTTTTTTTCTGATAAGTAGATATGAAGAATATTTGCCGCACGTTAGAGATGCTCATGAGCGTTTTACTGCAGAGCAAAGTTTGGCTTTTAAATATCGATTTTTAGAGAAACCTGTTATTGATATTTGGGCATATAAATTGTTAGATAAATTACAAAAAAAATTTCCAGACTACACCTATGAAACTAGAGCGTATAAATACATTTCTACAATTGATGTAGATAATGCGTATGCCTATAAACATAAAAGTTTCATAAGAACTTCTGGGGGGTTTTTAAAAGACTTTTTCGGATTGAAATTAAGAACTTTCTGGGATCGATTTATTATTGTCACCAATATTAAAAAAGATCCTTACAATACTTTTAGATCTATTTTAGCATTAAAAAAACAATATAAAGTAGATACAATATTCTTTTTTTTAGTTGCAGATTACACCACTTTTGACACCAATGTTTCAGTAGCTAAAAACAAGTTTAGGTTGTTGATAAAGTCAATTGGAGATTATACAGAAATAGGGTTACATCCATCCTATTTTTCAATGAATGATGAAGCTTTGTTAAAAAAAGAAAAAGAAAGATTGGAAGCGATTACCAATACGATAATGGTAAAATCTAGACAGCATTATTTGCGTTTTAACTTGCCGGTAACGTATCAGAATTTAATTGATTTAGAAATAAAAGAAGACCATTCTATGGGCTATGCAAGTCATGTAGGATTTAGAGCAAGCACGTGTACTCCTTTTTATTTTTATGATTTAGATTTCGAAATTCAAACTCCTTTGAAAATTGTTCCTTTTGCTTTGATGGATACTACTTTAAATGATTATATGGAGTTGACTCCAAGACAATCTTTAGGGAAAATTAGAGAGCTTAAAAATGAAGTTAAAGCTGTAAATGGAACTTTTGTTACCTTATTTCATAACGAAAGCTCTAGTAATTATTTGCGTTGGAAAGGGTGGCGTAAAGTGTATGAATCTATGCTTAAAATTGCAACTGATTAACAATGATTCAATTTGTAAAAAGAAATCAATTAGATGAAAACAAATACAATGCATGTATTTCTGCTTCTTTACAGAGCAGAATTTATGCGTATTCTTGGTATTTAGATATCGTTACAGATAATTGGAGTGTTTTGGTTTTAGATGATTACCAAGCTGTAATGCCTTTACCATGGAGAGTTAAATATGGTGTTAAATATGTATATCCACCACTTTGGTTAATTGAGTTGGGTTTCTTTTCGTTAAAAGAAAACACATCAATTGATCTTTTTTTTAAAGCAGCACGAAAAAAATTTCTATTTATTGAAACGAGATTAAATACAGATAATAGTTTTGATTATATAGATAAGAAACAACTTCATTATTTAAAATTAGAGGAAGAATATCTTACTATTTATAAGGATTATAATAAGGATAAAAAAAAAGATCTAAGAAAGTCGAGTAAGTTTGGGTTGATAGAGAAATGGAACGATGATCCAAAGAAAATAATCCACCTTTTTAAAAAGAATGTAGGGGCAAGAATACCTAATGTTAAAGAGGCTGATTATGATAAATTACTTAAAATTTTACGCTTAAGTATTAAGAATGATGTTGGTGAAATACTGTCAATTTATAATTCTGAAAATGTATTAGTAGCTTCGGGGTTTTTCTTAAAACACAAATCAAGAGTAACATTGTTAATTTCTTCTACTAATTTTGAAAACCGTAAAAACGGAGCAAATACTTTTTTAATTGATAGAGCTATCTTTAGGTTTCAAAAAGAGTTTGATACCTTTCATTTTGGAGGTTCCTCAATTACATCAATAGGAAGTTACTTTATGAGTTTTGGAGCAGAGGTTGAAACGTATTTGGTATTTAAAAAACGTTTATTATAAAGCCTCCAGAAAATAATTGTAGAAGCTATTCCGGTAATCCACATTAAAGCAGCTGAAGTAATCGCAGCTCCTGTAATTCCGTATTTAGGAATCAAAAATAAATTACTAATAACGTTTAGAACAAGCGCTATACTTGTAATATAGAAATTGATATGTGCTTTTCCAATAGATGAAAGTAGGTTGCCAAATAATCCTCTAAAGATTAAAATACCACAAACTCCAATAATTAAAATTAGAAAGGGAGTACCGAATTTAGTAAGCTTAGAGTCAAATATATTTAGAATAAATGCAGCACTGAAATAAGAGAACAAACAAATAAATAAGCTTATTATTGAGAATAACAACAAATAGCTTTTTATATATTTAATGATGTACTCTTTGTTGTTTATTTTTTCTGTAAAAGCAACAAAGTCAGCATTGATAAAGGCTCTTGGTAGAAATAATAAACTTAACGGAATAAGAGAAATATATTTGTAATTAGTTACCATTTCAGGAGCGTTTAATACATAGCCTATCAATAAAATATCTATCACAAATAGTAATTGAGTTACAACATTTGATAAACTTGCAAATACTCCATACTTCCAAAAAAGCTTGTCAATAATAACTGGTTTCTTATAGTTTTTTAAAAAAGACTTTATTTTATTGTAATAAATAATAACCGCTAGAGTAGGAGCTAGAACTAATGCTAAAGCATATCCTTTTTCTTGATAATAATAGCTTAAAACGATAACGCTAATAGTTAGTATTGCATTAAAAACAATATCTGTTAAAGCAAAAATTTTGTTTTTATGTTGTAGTCTAAACTGAATTTTAATCAATTCAAATATGTACATGGGTATTAAAAAGATAGATAAAAAGGATAAATAGTAGTGGGTGTTTTCAAATTGAAAATCAATAAAAGAAGTTGTAATAATGGTGATTGCAATTAAAGCGAGTGTAGCCCAAATCCCTTTAATAAAAGTATATCTAAATAAGCTATTTTTCTCTTCGGTAGTTTTTAATAAAGAACCATATCTTAATAAACTTTGATGTAGACCAAAACCACCAATTGGGGCAATAAATACAATAATGTTATATGCGAATAACACAATTCCAAGTTCTTTATTAGGAATTAATTGCAAAGCAAACCAAGATGCAATAAATGATAACGCTCTAGCGATTATTGAAGCAGAAAGTATGTGACTTCCAGCTCTAGAAAGAAAATTCTGTATATATGTTTTTAAAAGATTCAAGAGTTACTGTTTAAGCTTTTGTAATACAAATCTGAAAATTTTTCAGCAATGATTTTTGGACTAAATAGTTCTTTAATATATGTATTCATTTCCTTTGAATCTAAATTCAAAGGGTTGTTTTTTTGATGTAGAATTTCATTCAATAAAGCATCTTCATCATTTATTGGGATAATCGAAAAATACTCTTTTTTAGACGCTTCATTTAATATGCCTGTATTGGTTGAAATTACAAATGTACCGCAGGCAACTGCTTCTGCTAATGTGATTCCAAAAGTCTCATAGTTGCTAAATGACACATAAATATGAGCTTTTTGTAATTGAATAGCTAGTTCTTTTTGTGGTACATGATCAATAAATTGAATCGATGCTTTCTCAAAGGCTAATTCATCAATCAAAGAATCATAATTTTCTGATAAACCTCCTATGAACTTCCAAGTGAACCCATCAATTTTGTCTTCTAGTTTTTTTGCAGTTCGTAACATTCCAAAAATATTTTTTTGGGGGTCATTTAAGCTAGAAATATGAATAATAGTAAATAGTAGTTCCTTGTCTAAATTTTGAGAAAAAGTAGTTGTGTCAATTACATTTCCTACAGGTTTATAATTCCCTTTCAATCCAAAATTTTCCATAGCCATCATTAGTTCTTGACTAACGGGACAAACAAAAACTGCGTTTTTAGTGATTATTTTTAATAACATCTTCTGAAAGGATGAGATTTTATGATTTTGAGATTTTAAATATCCCGTCCAATGTTCAGAAATAATAAAAGGTTTCTTTTTAGTGATTTTTTGATGTAAAGCAAGCAGTCCAAAAGGAAATAGTACATTTAAATGAATAAGGTCAAAATCGCCAATTTTAGTTAAAAGACGTTTGTACATGTTAAAATAACGAATCAACTTTAAAAAAGGATTCGATGTGTGTGTTATGTATCCAATACATGTATGTACATTATTTATTGTATTGATCTCAATTTTAGACTTAGAAATACTTTTATCAGAAATAATATGTACTACAGAAATTTTGTGCAGCAAGTTAACAGCTTCTGCATGACGCTCAATAAAATCGCCATTTGTTGGAAGCACTTTAGAAGGGTACCAGCTACAGAGAAAAAGTATGTGTAATTTTTTAGTCAAAAAAGAGAAACTTTAATTACAAATATAAAGACTTAAAAGAGTTTTAAGGTTTGGATTATATTTATATTTTTATGGAATGGAATTTAAACACATTTTTTTTGACTTAGATCACACTTTATGGGATTTTGAGAAGAACTCAAATCTTACATTTAAACAATTATTTAACATTCATAATATACAAATAGAACTAGTAGATTTTCTTGCTGTTTATTCTCCAATTAATTTTGATTATTGGAAAAAATATAGAGAAGAAAGAGTGAGTAAAGAAGAGTTGCGTTATGGTAGATTAAAAGATACATTTGATGCGTTGAGCTTTAATGTGTCTGACGAGTTGATACATCAATTATCGTTTGATTATATAGATGTTTTGCCAAATAACAACTATTTGTTTGATGGAGTTTTCGAATTGTTAGAATATCTAGCTCCAAAATATAAGTTACATATTATTACAAATGGTTTTGAAGAGGTTCAGCATTTGAAATTAGAAAAATCAGGAATCATGAAGTATTTTGATGAAATAATTACATCAGAAACTGTTGGTGTTAAAAAGCCAAACCCAAGAGTCTTTAAGTATGCGTTAGAAAAAGTTGGTGCCACTCCAGAAAACAGTGTTATGATTGGAGACAACTTAGAAGCGGATATAATTGGAGCTTTAAACTGCGGAATTACCAGTATCCACTTCAACCTCCATAATGAGAAATTTAAACAAAAAAACTACAGATCAGTTTCTAGTCTTTTAGAAATAAAGCAATAT
>JBLFXB010000044.1:0-18107 GCA_047611925.1 Polaribacter sp. | reverse complement strand
AGAGTCGGAATTGTAATTCAAATGCTTGCTGGAACTGCCGGGTTTAAAAGTAAAGGCATCACAACGTTTCCTTTTAGTATTTACATGGGTATATCTGCACTTATTGGATCATTAATTGGGGCACAAATAGCTGTAGACATCAAAGGAGAAACATTTAACAAAGTACTCTCTTTTGTTATGATGGTAGTTGTCATCATCATTATTTTTAAGCCAAAGCTAAAAGCAAAAGAATTAATTGAAAGAACTACAGGGAAACATTTATGGATTGGATGTGTCGCATTTTTCTTTTTTGGTATTTATGGTGGGTTTATTAATGCAGGTTTGGGATTTATATTAATTCTTTTTTTACATTTCTTTAATCATTTATCATTGGTAAAGTCTAATGCTACAAAAGCAGTCATTATTACTATTTATATGTCGGGTGCATTAGTCGTTTTTATCTTAAATGATGCCGTTAATTGGAAAATGGGATTAACGATGGCAATTGGTACCTCAATAGGCGGTTGGTTTGCTAGTAGATTCTCTGTGAACAAAGGTGATGGGTTTATAAAAATATTCTTAATTGTTATCGTAAGTGTTATGGCGGTAAAATTGTGGTTTTTTTCAAATTAAAAAGAGGTGTTTTTAGATTAATGTGGTAATTTCGTCAGAACAACTAAATACAATTGATAATGGCTTTTAATTCTTTTGGTAATTTATTACAATTAACAACATTTGGTGAATCTCACGGAATTGCAATTGGTGGTGTAATTGATGGTTTTCCTGCGGGAATGACCGTAGATTTTGATGGTATTCAAAAAGAATTAGATCGTCGTAAACCTGGACAATCAGTCATTGTTACCCAACGTAAAGAACCAGATACGGTTCAGTTTTTATCTGGAATTTTTGAAGGAGTTACTACCGGAGCGTCTATCGGTTTTCAAATTCAGAATACCAATCAAAAATCAAAAGACTACAATCACAACACCAACGTATACCGTCCTTCTCATGCAGATTATACGTATGACAAGAAATATGGAACACGTGATTATCGTGGTGGTGGAAGAACTTCTGCTAGAGAAACTGCTAATTGGGTAGTTGCTGGAGCTTTGGCTAAACAATTAATTGCACACATCAATATCAATGCATTTACATCTTCTGTCGGAGATATTTTTATTGACAAACCATATCAAGACTTAGATTTTTCTAAAACTGACACAAACATTGTAAGATGTCCAGACGAAGCATCAGCTGAAAAGATGATTGCAAAAATAAAAGATATCAAAAAACAAGGAGATACAATTGGAGGAACCATTACATGTGTCGTTCAAAATGTACCTATTGGCTTAGGAGAGCCTATTTTTAATAAATTACATGCTGAACTTGGTAAAGCAATGTTAACAATCAACGCTGTAAAAGGTTTTGAATTTGGTAGTGGGTTTTGTGGATCAAGAATGCAGGGAAGTGAACATAATGATGTGTTTACCAAAGACGGTAAAACAGAAACCAATCTTTCAGGTGGAATTCAAGGTGGAATTAGCAACGGAATGGATATTTATTTTCGTGTAGCATTCAAACCAGTCGCTACAATCATGAAAAATCAACAAACGATAGATTCTGATGGAAACATTACAGAAATTCACGGTAAAGGTCGTCACGACCCTTGTGTGGTTCCTAGAGCAATTCCTATTGTAGAAGCTTTAACTGCATTGGTTCTAGCTGATTTCTATTTGCTAGATAGAACAAGAAGAGTCTAAAATTTTTAATGGTTCTTTTTTCGTTATTAATCTTATAGAACCACATAGATCATCAACTGTATATTTTATAATGTAAATTTATCATCTCAAATCATTTATAGTATTTAAAATTTCCTAGAATTTGAAAAACAGGTTGTATTTTATTGATATTGTTCGTGCTTTTGCTATTTTAATGATGCTACAAGGGCATTTTATAGATACTCTTTTAGAAAATTCTTACCGAGATTTAGATGCTAAAATTTTTACCATATGGTCCTTTTTTAGAGGGATTACAGCGCCTACTTTTTTCACCATATCTGGATTAATATTCACATACCTTTTATTAAAAGCGAAAGAAAAAGGGTTGGAGAAGTCTAGAATGAGAAAAGGAATTATCAGAGGTTTTTATTTAATTGGTATCGGGTATTTCATACGAATTAATTTTATCGATTGGTTATCGGGAGTCTTTAATCCATCAATCTTAGCTGTAGATGTATTACAATGCATCGGGTTAAGTTTAATTTTAACAGTAACTGTCTTTTTTTTATGTACTAAAAAAGTAGTTCTTTTTTCAATAACAACCCTAATTTTAGGAGTCCTTATCTTTTTATTAGAACCTTTATATAGAGTACTAAACATAGAAGGTATTCCACTATTTATCCATAATTACATCTCTAAGAACAATGGTTCTGTATTTAGAATAATACCTTGGTATGGTTATTCTTCAATAGGTGCTTTTATAGCTACACTTTTTTATTGGAACCATCACAAAAAATATTTTAAAGCAACCATAATTTCGTCTTTTATAGGTGTTGGTTTACTTCTTATCATTTATTCTTCTGATATGCTTATGCAGGCGTTTGACATTACTGATATTAAAGTATTTAAAGATGCTGCTAATTATAATTATTTATTCTCAAAGCTTGGCTATGTCCTTTTGTATTTCGCTGTTTTTTATAGCTTAGAAAGGTATTTAAAGCATCCTGTTATTTTAAAAATAGGGAACAAAACCTTATCTATTTACGTTATCCACTTTATCCTTTTATATGGTAGTTTTTTCGGTCTTGGCTTTAAGAATATTGGTAGAGTTTTAACACCTATTCAAGCGGTTTTTGGTGCAATATTCTTTTTAATTCTGATTGTTTTTATAAGTTTTAATTACACAAAAATGAATGTGTTTTTAAAACGGCATTCAACTAAATTGTATACATATATACTTCATCTCAAAAATTAAGAACAAAAAAAAGTGAAACTTTCGTTTCACTTTATATTTTTAAGCCTGACCTGTAGGTCCAAAATTCATTGGAATTGGAGCTTGCTCATACTCTTTTATTTCTCCGTTTGCTTGTTCAAAACGCTGTATATTCTCTAACAATGCTTTTGTTAAACGCTTTGCATGTTGCGGAGTTAATATAATTCTAGATTTTACTTTTGCTTTTGGTAAACCAGGCATTACATTGATAAAATCAACAATAAATTCTGATACAGAATGATTGATGATTGCCAAATTAGAATAGGTTCCCTCTGCAACAGATTCGTCTAATTCTATATTTATTTGCCCGTCTTCTTTTTGATTTTCATCCATAATAAATTGAGTGTATTAAAAAAGCCTACAAGTAAACTTGTAGGCTTTTAATATTTATAGACTTTTTTCTATTTCTTCTTTTGGACCTACAATGATATGATCATATTGTCTCATACCTGTTCCTGCTGGAATTCTCTTACCAACAATTACATTTTCTTTCAATCCTTCTAAAGTATCTATCTTACCATTAACAGCTGCTTCATTCAACACTTTCGTAGTTTCCTGGAACGATGCCGCAGAGATAAACGATTTAGTCTGTAGCGAAGCTCTTGTAATACCTTGTAACACCTGCTCTGCAGTTGCTGGGTTGGCATCTCTAGCTGTTGCTAAATTCTGATCGTTTCTACGTAATATAGAATTCTCATCTCTTAATTGACGTGAAGTAATGATTTGACCTGCTTTTAAATTTTCAGAGTCTCCTGCATCTTCAACAACTTTCATTCCGTAGATAGCATCATTTTCAATGATAAAGTCATTTTTATGAATTAATTGGTTCTCTAAGAATAATGTATCTCCAGAATCAATAATTTTAACTTTACGCATCATTTGACGTACTACAACCTCAAAGTGTTTGTCATTAATTTTCACACCCTGTAAACGATATACTTCTTGAATTTCGTTTACTAAGTATTGTTGTACTGCTGATGGCCCTTGAATATTCAAGATATCTATTGGAGTAATTGCTCCATCAGATAATGGCATCCCAGCTTTAATAAAGTCATTTTCTTGAACTAATATCTGGTTAGATAACTTAATTAAGTATTTTCTAACATCACCAGTCTTAGACTCAACAATAATTTCTCTATTACCACGCTTAATCTTACCGAAAGATACAACACCATCAATCGCTGCAACTACTGCAGGGTTAGAAGGGTTACGAGCTTCAAATAACTCAGTTACACGAGGTAAACCTCCTGTAATATCTCCAGCTTTACCAGATTTACGAGGAATCTTCACTAACGTTTTTCCTTGTTCTACTGTATCTCCATCACTAATCATTAAGTGAGCTCCAACAGGTAAACTGTATGAACGTAATGGGTTTCCGTCTTTATCTTCAATAATTAAAGAAGGAATCATTTTCTTATTCTTAGAATCAGTAATTACTTTTTCTTGGAAACCTGTTTGTTCATCAACTTCAACTTGGAAATTAATTCCTTGTTGTAAATCATCAAAACGAACTTTACCTCCAAATTCAGAAACAATCACACCGTTAAATGGATCCCACTGACATACTACATCACCTTTCTTGATAGTTTTTCCACCCATATCAAAGATAGTAGAACCATAAGGAATGTTGTTTGTACTTAACGTAATTCCTGTTTTCTTATCAATAACTTTAATTTCTGCTGTTCTTGAGATTACGATGTCAATTTCTTCTCCATTTACATCTTTACCCTTAACAGTACGTAAATCTTCAATTACAACTTTACCTCCAAAGTTTGCTATTAACTTATTATCTTGAGAAATATTTCCTGCAACCCCACCAACGTGGAATGTTCTTAATGTTAACTGTGTACCAGGCTCTCCAATTGATTGTGCTGCAATAACTCCTACAGCTTCACCAATTTGAACTTTATTACGAGTAGATAAACTCTGTCCGTAACACTTAGCACATATTCCTCTACTAGATTCACAAGTTAATGCAGAACGTACTTGAACTCTATCAATTCCTGTTGCTTGTATTGCATCAGCAGCGATAGAAGAAATTTCTACACCAGATTTAACTAATAATTCATCGGTAATTGGAGCATATACATCTTGTAAAGATACACGACCTTCAATTCTCTCAGATAATGATTCAACGATTTCATCATTTTTCTTTAATGGAGTTACATCTAACCCTCTTAAAGTTCCACAATCTTCTTCGTTAATAATTACATCTTGAGAAACATCTACTAAACGACGTGTTAAATATCCAGCATCGGCAGTTTTTAAGGCTGTATCGGCTAATCCTTTACGAGCACCGTGTGTTGAGATAAAGTATTCAAGAATTGATAATCCTTCCTTAAAGTTAGAAAGAATTGGATTCTCAATAATTTCTCCACCACCTGCTGTAGATTTTTTAGGTTTTGCCATTAATCCACGCATACCTGTTAACTGACGAATTTGTTCTTTAGAACCCCTTGCACCAGAATCAAGCATCATGTATACAGAGTTAAATCCTTGCTGATCTTCTCTTAAACGTTTCATAGATAATTCTGTCAATCTGTTGTTCGTAGAACCCCAAATGTCAATTACCTGATTGTAACGCTCTTTGTTTGTTAACATTCCCATGTTATAGTTTGCAATAATTACATCCACTTCTTTATTCGCTTCTGCAATCATTTCAGTTTTTTCCGCTGGAATAATAATATCACCTAAACTAAATGATAATCCTCCTTGGAATGCAAACTTATATCCCATGTTCTTGATATTATCCAAGAAATCTCCAGTTGTAGGAATATCAGTAGCTTTTAAAATTCCACCAATAATACCTCTTAAAGATTTTTTAGTTAATACCTCATTAATATATCCTGCTTTAGCAGGTACTACTTCGTTGAATAATACTCTACCAACAGTAGTTTTTATAATTTTTCGAACTTGTTCTCCGTTTTCATCAACATCAAAAGTTCTTACTTTAATACCTGCATTCAAATCAACCATTTCTTCGTTAAAAGCAATGTTTACTTCTTCTGGCGAGTAAAAAGTTAATCCTTCTCCTTTAATTGGAACTTCTGGAGTAGAGATTCTTTCTTTTGTCATGTAATACAATCCAAGTACCATATCCTGAGAAGGTACAGTAACTGGTGCACCATTTGCAGGATTCAAGATATTGTGAGAAGCCAACATTAATAGTTGTGCTTCTAAAATAGCTTCTGGTCCTAATGGTAAGTGAACCGCCATTTGATCTCCATCAAAATCGGCATTAAATGCCGTACACACTAATGGGTGTAATTGAATTGCTTTTCCTTCAATTAATTTTGGTTGGAAAGCTTGGATTCCTAAACGGTGAAGCGTTGGAGCACGGTTTAATAATACAGGATGTCCTTTTAAAACATTCTCTAAAATATCCCATACTACAGGCTCTTTTCTATCTATAATTTTCTTTGCAGATTTTACAGTCTTTACAATTCCTCTTTCGATTAATTTACGAATCACAAAAGGCTTGTATAATTCAGCTGCCATCTCTTTAGGAATACCACACTCTGAAAGTTTCAATTCTGGTCCAACAACAATTACAGAACGCGCAGAATAATCAACACGCTTACCAAGTAAGTTTTGACGGAAACGTCCTTGTTTCCCTTTTAATGAATCTGATAAAGATTTTAAAGGTCTATTAGATTCTGTTTTTACTGCTGATGATTTACGAGTGTTGTCTAATAATGAATCTACAGATTCTTGCAACATACGTTTCTCATTACGTAAAATAACTTCAGGAGCTTTGATCTCAACTAACCTTTTTAAACGGTTGTTTCTGATAATTACTCTACGATATAAATCATTTAAATCTGAAGTTGCAAAACGACCTCCATCTAATGGAACTAATGGACGTAATTCTGGTGGAATCACCGGAACTGCTTTCAAAATCATCCATTCTGGCTTGTTTTCTCTAGTTTTATTAGAGTCTCTAAATGCTTCAACAACATTTAAACGTTTTAACGCCTCAGTTTTACGTTGTTTAGAAGTTTCTGTATTTGCTTTGTGTCTTAATTCGTAAGATAACTCATCTAAATCGATACGAGCTAACAAGTCAATTAAACACTCAGCACCCATCTTAGCGATAAACTTGTTTGGGTCAGTGTCATCTAAATACTGGTTTTCTTGAGGAAGTGTTTCTAGAATATCTAAATACTCTTCTTCTGTTAAGAAATCCATTTTTTGTAATGGTTCTCCTTCAGCACTCTTAGCGATACCTGGAGCAATTACTACGTATCTTTCGTAGTAAATAATCATATCTAACTTTTTAGATGGCAACCCTAAAAGGTATCCCATTTTGTTAGGTAATGATCTAAAGTACCAAATATGAGCTACAGGAACAACCAAATGGATATGCCCTACTCTATCTCTACGTACTTTCTTTTCTGTTACTTCTACACCACATCGGTCACAAACGATTCCTTTGTAGCGAATTCTTTTATACTTACCACAAGCACATTCAAAATCCTTTACAGGACCAAAAATACGCTCACAAAATAAACCATCTCTTTCTGGTTTATGTGTACGGTAATTAATTGTTTCCGGTTTTAGCACCTCTCCTTTAGAAATCTCTAAAATAGATTCTGGAGATGATAATCCGATTGAGATTTTGTTAAACTTTTTTACAGTGTACTTCTCGTTTTTTCTTGCCATGGTAATGGATTCGAATTAAAATTGTAAAAATGACCTTTTAAGGCTTATAAATATATGATTGTCATCAAGCCTTTCGGCTCGATGACATTTCACTGTTTGTTATTCTTCTAATTGAACGTTTAACCCTAAACCTTTCAGTTCGTGCATTAATACGTTAAATGATTCTGGCAATCCAGGTTCTGGCATTTCTTCACCTTTAACAATACTTTCGTATGTTTTAGCTCTACCTAATACATCATCCGATTTTACTGTTAAAATTTCTCTTAAGATACTAGATGCACCATATGCTTCTAATGCCCAAACTTCCATCTCTCCAAAACGTTGACCCCCAAACTGAGCTTTACCTCCTAATGGTTGCTGTGTAATTAATGAATAAGGACCAATAGAACGCGCATGCATTTTATCTTCAATCATGTGTCCTAACTTAATCATATAAATGATTCCAACCGTTGCTGGTTGATCGAAACGTTTTCCTGTTCCTCCATCATATAAATAAGTATGTCCAAATCTTGGTACACCCGCTTCATCTGTAATTTCATTAATTTGATCTAAAGATGCTCCATCAAAAATTGGTGTTGCATATTTAGTATCTAATTTCTGACCAGCCCAACCAAGAACTGTTTCATAAATCTGACCGATGTTCATACGAGATGGTACACCTAACGGATTTAATACAATATCTACTGGAGTTCCGTCTTCTAAGAAAGGCATATCTTCTGCTCTAACAATACGAGCAACAATACCTTTATTTCCATGACGTCCTGCCATTTTATCTCCTACTTTTAATTTACGTTTTTTAGCAACATAAATTTTAGCAAGTTTTAAAATACCTGCTGGTAATTCATCTCCTACAGAAATTGTAAACTTCTCACGACGTAAATTACCTTGAAAATCGTTTACTCTAATCTTATAGTTGTGAACTAATTCTCCAACAGCTTTGTTTAAATCTTTATCAGTAGTCCAAGATCCTTGCGTTAAGTGTGTATAATCTTCTACAGAGTTTAACATTTTTAATGTGAATTTCTTTCCTTTTGGAAGAACTTCTTCACCTAAATCATTAAATACTCCTTGAGACGTTTTACCACTAATTAAAGCAAATAACTTATCTATTAATAAGTCTTTTAAATCTGAAAACTTAGTAACAAAAGCAATCTCTAAAGCAATAATAGCTTCTTTGTCTTTTGCTCTCTTCGTTTTATCTTTAACAGCTCTTTTAAATAATTTCTTATCAATTACTACACCTCTTAATGATGGAGAAGCTTTTAATGATGCATCTTTTACATCACCTGCTTTATCACCAAAAATAGCACGTAATAATTTTTCTTCTGGAGTAGGATCAGATTCACCTTTTGGAGTAATTTTCCCAATTAAGATATCACCAGGATTTACTTCTGCTCCAATACGAATCATTCCGTTTTCATCAAGATCTTTTGTAGCTTCTTCAGAAACATTAGGAATATCATTAGTTAACTCTTCAGTTCCTAATTTTGTATCTCTAACATCTAAAGAATATTCATCAATATGAATTGATGTAAAAATATCTTCACGAACTACTCTTTCAGAAATTACAATTGCATCCTCAAAGTTATACCCTTTCCAAGGCATAAAGGCTACTTTCATATTTATTCCTAAAGCTAATTCTCCTTTTTGTGTTGCATATCCTTCACAAAGAACTTGACCTTCACTTACTCTATCGCCTCTTTTGATAATCGGCATTAAGTTGATACAAGTACCTTGATTCGTTTTTCTAAATTTAATTAAGTTGTAAGAAACTTCATCAGAATCAAAACTAACCATTCGTTCTTCATCAGATCTATCGTACTTAATTGTAATTATATTTGCATCTACATACTCTACAACTCCTGGTCCTTCTGCGTTGATTAAGATTCTAGAATCTTTTGCAACTCTACGTTCTAAACCTGTTCCAACAATTGGAGACTGTGGACGTAATAAAGGTACTGCTTGACGCATCATATTTGATCCCATCAACGCACGATTGGCATCATCATGTTCTAAGAACGGAATTAACGAAGCTGAAATCGAAGCGATTTGATTTGGAGCAACGTCCATATAATCTACTTCATTCGGACTAACTACTGGGAAATCACCACCTTCACGCGAAATAACTTTATCACCAACAATATTTCTATCTGCATCAACCATTATATTAGATTGCGCAAATTTTAATCCTTCTTCTTCTTCTGCACTTAAATAGATATGCTTCTTGTTAACGTCTACATTTCCTTCAGCAACTTTTACATACGGAGTTTCAATAAACCCTAAGTTATTTACTTTCGCAAATACAGCTAAAGATGAAATTAATCCAATATTTGGGCCCTCTGGAGTTTCAATTGGACATAAACGACCGTAATGTGTATAGTGAACATCACGAACCTCAAATCCTGCTCTTTCTCTTGATAAACCACCTGGTCCAAGAGCCGATAAACGACGCTTATGTGTAATCTCTGCTAATGGATTGGTTTGATCCATAAATTGAGACAACTGGTTTGTTCCAAAAAATGAGTTAATTACAGATGATAATGTTTTTGCATTAATCAAATCAATTGGAGTAAATACTTCGTTATCACGTACATTCATACGTTCACGAATTGTTCTAGCCATACGTGCTAAACCTACACCAAACTGACCAGCTAATTGCTCACCTACTGTTCTAACACGACGGTTAGATAAGTGATCAATATCATCTACTTCTGCTTTAGAGTTGATTAATTCAATTAAGTATTTAATGATCGTAATAATATCATTTTTTGTTAATACTTTTTGATCAATCGGTTCATCCAACTGCAATTTTGTATTCATTCTAAAACGACCAACTTCACCTAAATTGTAACGTTGTTCAGAAAAGAATAATTTGTCAATAATTCCACGTGCTGTCTCCTCATCTGGCGGCTCAGCATTACGTAGTTGACGGTATATGTGTTCTACAGCTTCTTTTTCAGAATTTGTAGGATCTTTTTGTAATGTGTTATGGATGATTGCATAATCTCCCATTTGATGATCTTCTTTGTGTAAAAGCACTGTTTTTACACCAGATTCGATAATCTCATCAATATAATCTTTCTCTATGATTGTATCTCTATCAAAAATGATTTCGTTACGCTCAATAGAAACAACCTCTCCAGTATCTTCATCAACGAAATCTTCATGCCAAGTTTTTAAAACTCTAGCAGCCAATTTACGTCCTAATACTTTCTTTAATCCTGCTTTAGAAACTTTAATTTCTTCTGCAAGATCAAAAATCTCAAGGATGTCTTTATCTCTTTCAAAACCAATCGCTCTAAATAACGTTGTTACTGGTAATTTTTTCTTTCTATCAATATAAGCATACATTACTTGATTGATATCTGTTGCAAATTCTATCCAAGATCCTTTAAAAGGAATTACTCTTGCTGAGTATAATTTGGTTCCATTTGCGTGGAATGATTGTCCGAAGAATACACCTGGAGATCTGTGTAATTGAGAAACTACAACTCTCTCTGCTCCATTGATTACGAATGTACCAGAGTTTGTCATATAAGGAATCGTTCCTAAATAAACATCTTGTACAATGGTTTCGAAATCTTCGTGTTCTGGATCGGTACAGTATAATTTCAAACGTGCTTTAAGAGGAACACTATGTGTCAATCCTCTCTCAATACATTCTTGAATGCTATATCTTGGTGGATCTACGAAGTAGTCCAAGAATTCTAACACAAAATTATTACGTGTATCTGTAATTGGGAAATTATCCATGAAAGTTTTATACAAACCTTCTTCACCTCGCTCTTCAGCTTTGGTTTGTAATTGGAAAAAATCTTGAAAAGACTTTACCTGAATATCCAAGAAATCTGGATAATCAGTCCCCAATTTGGCTGATGCGAAGTTTATTCTTTCAGTAGTGTTTTTCGTTGTCAAAAGAGAAATTTTTTTTGATTAAAATCGATGATAAAATATAAACGAATATATACACAAAATGGTTTAGGTCTTAGAACTTGCGTTCTAAGGACCTAAACCTAAGTTTGTTTAAGCTATTAAAGCTTATTTAAGCTCAACCTCTGCTCCAGCTTCTTCTAAAGATGCTTTAAGACCTTCAGCCTCATCTTTAGAGATACCTTCTTTGATTGGTGCTGGTGCACTATCAACGATACCTTTAGCTTCTTTCAATCCTAATCCAGTTAATTCCTTAACTAATTTTACAACTGCTAGTTTAGAACCACCTGCTGCTTTTAAGATTACATCAAATTCAGTTTGCTCTTCTGCCGCTTCTGATCCTCCAGCTGCTGGTCCAGCAACTACTGCTGCTGCAGCAGGCTCAATTCCATATTCGTCTTTTAAAATAGTAGCTAATTCATTAACTTCTTTTACTGTTAAGTTAACTAATTGCCCTGCGAAATCTTTTAAATCTGCCATTTTAATTGTTTTAAAAATTTTATTTATTATAGTTTATTAGTGCGCGTAATTATTTTTCTGATAATGTTGTAAGAATACCAGAAAGTTTTTGACCACTAGACTGCAATGCTGATATAACATTTTTAGCTGGTGATTGTAATATTGAGAT
Source organism: Polaribacter sp. (assembly GCA_047611925.1). Classification (GTDB taxonomy): domain Bacteria; phylum Bacteroidota; class Bacteroidia; order Flavobacteriales; family Flavobacteriaceae; genus Polaribacter. The sequence goes on along the minus strand of JBLFXB010000044.1, from coordinate 5,920 downwards.
AATATCTCCAATAAGTTCTTCTTTAGACTTAATGTTAACAAGTGTATCTAATTGGTCATCGCCAATATAAATAGACTCTTCAACAAAAGCACCTTTTAATACAGGCTTGTCTGATTTTTTTCTGAACTCTTTAATTACTTTTGCTGGTGCATTAGATGCTTCAGCAATCATAATAGAAGTATTTCCTTTCAAAACATTTGGTAACTCTCCGAAATCTTTATCAGAAGCTTCCATTGCTTTAGAAAGCAATGTGTTTTTAACAACTGCCATTGAAACACCTTCCTTAAAGCATGCTCTTCTTAAGTTAGATGTAGTTAATGCATCTAAACCTGAAATATCTGCTAAATAGATAGTGTTTGTACCGGCTAATTTCGCTGTTAAATCTTGGATTACTTGTGATTTTTCTTCTCTAGTCATAATTTCTAAGTTTTAACTGCTTATTAAACCGATTTAAAATCAACTGCAACACTAGGACTCATTGTACTAGACATGAAAATACTTTTGATGTATATCCCTTTAGCTGTAGTTGGCTTTAGTTTAACAATTGTTTGTAATAATTCATTTGCATTATCTGCAATTTTTTCAGCGTCGAAAGATGTTTTTCCAATAGCAGCATGTACAATTCCAGTTTTATCAACCTTAAAGTCAATTTTACCAGCTTTTACTTCTTTTATTGCTTTTGCAACATCCATTGTTACTGTACCTGTTTTTGGATTTGGCATTAAACCTCTTGGCCCTAAAACACGACCTAAGGGACCTAATTTACCCATTACACTTGGCATAGTAATAATAACATCAACGTCTGTCCAACCTCCTTTAATCTTTAGAAGGTATTCATCTAATCCAACATAATCTGCACCCGCTTCTGTAGCTTCGGCTTCTTTATCTGGAGTTACTAATGCAAGAACTTTTACATCTTTTCCTGTTCCATGAGGTAATGTTACAACACCACGAACCATTTGATTAGCTTTACGAGGATCTACTCCTAAACGAATCGCTAAATCTACAGATGCATCAAAATTTACATTTGTAATTTCTTTTATTAAAGCAGATGCATCGCTTACGTTATAAACTGTAGAGTTGTCTAACTTCGCGTTCGCTTCTTTTTGCTTTTTTGTTAATTTTGCCATTTTAAATAAATGTTATAAAGTTAAGCTGGAGCGTTTCCTGTTACTGTTAATCCCATTGAACGAGCAGTACCAGCGATCATTCTCATTGCTGATTCTATAGTAAACGCATTTAAGTCTACCATTTTGTCTTCTGCAATCACTTTAATTTGATCCCAAGAAACTTTTGCTACCTTCTTACGGTTAGGCTCTCCAGAACCTTTTTTAATTTTTGCTGCTTCTAATAATTGTACTGCAGCTGGTGGAGTTTTCACAACAAAATCAAAAGACTTGTCTTTATACACAGTAATTGCTACTGGTAAAACTTTTCCTTGTTTGTCCTGAGTTCTAGCGTTAAACTGCTTACAGAACTCCATGATATTAACTCCGGCAGCACCTAATGCAGGCCCAACTGGTGGAGAAGGATTTGCTGATCCTCCGCGCACTTGTAATTTTACAACCTTACTAACTTCTTTTGCCATTCTTAAATCTTTAGTTTAATTTTTTCAGTTTGTGGAAGCTCCCCGAAAAATCAATTTCTATTTATGTAACAATTATGAAATTTTATCTACTTGAGTATAGCTTAATTCTAATGGCGTTTTACGTCCAAAGATTTTAACCATAACTTCTAATTTCCTTTTCTCTTCGTTCAACTTTTCAACAGTACCGTCAAATCCATTAAATGGACCATCTACAACTTTTACTGTTTCTCCTATTATAAAAGGTATCGCAATGTTGTCATTTTCAACTGAAAGCTCATCTACTTTACCTAACATTCTGTTTACTTCAGATCTTCTTAATGGTACAGGAGCTCCTCCTTTAACTTCACCTAAAAAACCAATAACACCTGTTACAGATTTAATAACGTGAGGAACTTCTCCAGCTAAATTAGCTTCAACCATTATATATCCTGGAAAATACACTTTCTCTACAGTCAGTTTTTTTCCGTTACGCATTTGAATAACTTTCTCTTTTGGTACCAGAACCTGATCTACATAATCAGACAGTCCTAAACGAGAAATTTCAGTCTCGATATAAGCTTTAACCTTATTCTCTTGACCTCCAACAGCTCTTACTACGTACCATTTTTTAACTGAATCAGCCATAGTTAATTATTAAACATGATGAAAAAGTTATCTAAACCTAATTGAAAAACGTAATCAACAGCAAAAACTGCAATTGCAAAAATAATTGTAAACACAGCTACAACTACTGTAGATTTTTGTGCTTCATCTTTTTCCAACCATGATACATGGTTACTCAACTCTTCAAACGATTCTTTGATATATTTTACCATATTGTTTTTTGTTTGCACGGACGGAGAGACTCGAACTCCCGACACCTGGTTTTGGAGACCAGTGCTCTACCAACTGAGCTACGCCCGTAAAGACAAGGTGCTAACTCAGTTTTGAGAAGCACCTTGTAAATTTATGTATGTATTCTAATTAAAGAATTTTTGTTACCTGACCAGCACCTACTGTTCTACCACCCTCACGGATAGCGAAACGTAAACCTACGTTCATTGCAATTGCAGCATGTAACTCAACAGTAATAGTTAAGTTATCTCCTGGCATTACCATTTCAACTCCTGCAGGTAAAGTAATAGTACCTGTTACATCTGTAGTTCTTACATAGAACTGTGGACGGTAGTTGTTATGGAATGGAGTATGACGTCCACCTTCTTCTTTTTTCAAGATATAAACCTCAGCTTCGAATTTATCATGTGGAGTTACAGAACCTGGCTTACAGATTACCATTCCTCTTTTGATATCTTCTTTTGCAATACCTCTTAATAAGATACCTGCATTATCTCCAGCTTCACCTCTATCTAAGATTTGACGGAACATTTCAATACCAGTAATAGTAGAAGCTAATTTCTCAGCACCCATACCAATAATATCTACGTTATCTCCTGTGTTAGCAATACCAGTTTCGATACGACCTGTAGCTACAGTTCCACGACCAGTAATTGAAAATACATCTTCAATTGGCATTAAGAAATCTTTATCAATCTCTCTTAATGGCTCTTCGATCCAAGTATCAACAGCTGCCATTAATTCCATTACAGAATCAACCCATTTTTGTTCACCGTTTAATGCACCTAATGCAGAACCAGCAATTACAGGTCCATTATCACCATCATATTCATAGAAAGAAAGTAAATCTCTAATTTCCATGTCAACTAATTCAATTAATTCTTCATCATCAACCATATCCACTTTATTCATGAATACAACCATACGAGGAATACCTACCTGACGTCCTAATAAGATATGCTCTCTTGTTTGAGGCATTGGTCCATCAGTTGCAGCAACTACTAAAATAGCACCGTCCATTTGAGCAGCACCAGTAACCATGTTCTTAACGTAATCCGCGTGACCTGGACAGTCAACGTGAGCGTAGTGACGGTTAGCTGTTTGATACTCTACGTGAGATGTATTAATTGTAATACCTCTTTCTTTTTCTTCTGGAGCGTTATCAATTTGATCAAATGATAATGCTTTAGATAATCCTGCATCAGCTAAAACTTTAGTAATAGCAGCAGTTAAAGTTGTTTTACCGTGATCTACGTGTCCAATAGTACCGATGTTTAAGTGTGGTTTTGAACGATCAAAAGTTTCTTTTGCCATGATTATTAATTTTAATTCTTAGTTAAATATATTTAGTGTTAATTCTGTTACTATTTTTATTCTTATTTTATTGAGCCAGCGACGGGAGTTGAACCCGTGACCTCATCCCTACCAAGGATGCGCTCTACCAAACTGAGCTACACCGGCTTAAAAATTAGAGCGAAAGACCGGGTTCGAACCGGCGACATTCAGCTTGGAAGGCTGACGCTCTACCAACTGAGCTACTTTCGCATTCTATTTTTAATCCTTTGTTTTTCAATTAGAAAAACGTGGTGGTGAGAGAAGGATTCGAACCTTCGAAGACGTAGTCAGCGGATTTACAGTCCGCCCTCGTTGGCCACTTGAGTATCTCACCATTGTTTCAATGAACATTTGTTTTTTAGAGCCGATGAAGGGACTCGAACCCCCGACCTGCTGATTACAAATCAGCTGCTCTAGCCAGCTGAGCTACATCGGCATTTTGCATAAAAAAACAATCCGCTATTTCTAACGGACTGCAAATGTATAAAGTTTTTTTTATTTCTAAAACTTTTTTTAGCTATTTTTTTTAATTTTTAATTGACACCGAATCTCTTAACTTTTCTTTTGATTTTTTTAACTGTCTTTTTAATGAATCAATACCTACGCTTACGCCCTCTTCAAAGGTTTTTGCCTCCTTCTTTATCATCAATTCATTTCCAGGAATATTTATTTTTATTTCTGAAATCTTATTTTCCTTATCACTTGTCTTTTGAACCTTTAAGAATACTTCTGCATCAATTATCTTGTCATGGAATTTAGACAACCCTTGTACTTTGTCTTCTATGTATTTTAACAACTCTGAATCTGCATTAAAATTTACTGATTGAATAAATACTTTCATACGTTTTATTTTTTTTGGCTTCTAGGATGAGCCTGGTTATACACTTCTTTTATCTTTTCTAGGCTATTGTGAGTATAAACTTGTGTTGAAGCTAAACTTGAATGACCTAATAATTCTTTTACCGAATTCAAATCTGCTCCTTGATTGAGTAAATGCGTAGCAAACGAATGCCTTAGTATATGAGGACTCTTTTTCACCTTCGTAGAGACCTTACTAAAGTAATTATTTATTACTCTATAAACAAGAGTTTCATAAATTTTATTTCCCTTTTCAGTGACTAGCAAGAAATCCGTTTCTAATTTCATCTCCTGCCTCACTATCAAATAATTACGAATTGTATTTACTACTGATGGAATTAAAGGGATTAATCTTTCTTTATTTCTTTTTCCTAAAACCTTTAGAGATTGCGTTTCAATATGCACAGCGTTTATTTTCAACCCAATTAACTCTGCCCTTCTCATTCCTGTAGAATAAAACAACTCAACTATTAATTTATTTCTTAAAGAGGTAAAGTCATTTCCTTGCCCCAAAGCCTCTATCACTTCATTAACTTCTTTAATTGTAAATGGCACTTGAACTTTTTTAGCAACTTTTAATGCCTTGTGCTTTACTAAAGGGTTTTGCGTGATTTGCCGGGTCTTTTGTAGAAACTTATAAAAAGACTTCAATGAACTAACCTTCCTATTAATTGAGTTATTAGAAATACCATCATCAACAAGCAATACAATCCAAGACCTTATTTGACTATAATTAACTCCTGCTAAGTTTTCTAAATCAAATTCATTTACACAAAACTCGTGAAAAGAATTAAGATCCTTTTTATACGCAGTTAAGGTATGCTCAGAATAGTTTCTTTCAAATCTTAAATACTCTAAAAATGAATTTACAATCATCTAATACTCCTTATAAAAATTGTTGTTCAAATTTACATATATAATAATTAAGAAAAGTTTTAAGCAAAAAAAATCCTGTCGATTGACAGGATTTATATTTTAACTAAGTTATTTCTAACCTACTTCTTCTTGTGTTCTTAATTTCTGAACATAAGAAGCTTTGATGTTCTGAGCTCTTTTTACTACAGATGGCTTGTTGAAATGCTTTCTGTTACGTAAGTTCTTCATTGTCTTCGTACGATCAAATTTCCTCTTGAAACGCTTTAAAGCTCTATCGATATTCTCTCCTTCTTTAACTGGTATAATTAACATATATATGCACCTCCTTTCATCTGTTCTATCTATTTGTTTTTTTAATGGACTGCAAAAATACAATCTTATTTCTAATAACAATCTAATTTTTATGATTTTTACAAAAAATAAAGAATC
>JBLFXB010000043.1:0-18899 GCA_047611925.1 Polaribacter sp. | reverse complement strand
GATGTTCAAGTAATAGGGACAGATGCATTGTGGATGGGAGTAACATATAAAGAAGATAAAGACATTGTAGTTAACAAAGTAAAAGAGTTAATGGCAGCATCTGTTTACCCAGAGAAACTTTGGTAATTAAAGTTTTGTAAGAACGTATTTTTAATGAATTTTTACAATCAAAATTAAGGGTTTACCTTTAGAAGAAGTATAAAAAAGTAGTGTCTTTTGTGAAAACAAAAGACACTACTTTTTTATAAAGATGAAGAACAAATATTTTGAATCTCTCAATTTTTATTGAAGATTCAACTAGGTATTTAAAACGCCAAATTCTCAAACTGCTTCTGAAAGCTCGTAAAGTAACAGGTTTATTTTTAGAAAATACTAAAGATTTTGATTATGGAGATGCAATTAGAACCATTTGTAACACTGCAGATGAAGATGAAAAAAAGCTCGAGTTAGTAGGCTTTAATTTTTTTAAAAGATATACAAAAGGATTCTTTCAAGAATTAAAAAATAGTACAAAGGATGAAAAAAACCTCTTCCTGTAAGTATTAAAATGATGCTTTATATATTGGGCCTAAGGTTTTTAACTGATTTTTTAAATAATAATATATATTATAAAGTTAGTTACGAAAACCATAACTTAGACAGCGCAAAAAACCAATTTGCAAATATGGAGTCTATAAATAAAAAATATACAGATGTTAAAATGATTATTGAGAGGAAAATCACTGAATAATCACTCATTTTTGTATAGAAATATAAGAAAATCCCGAAAACGTTTTCGCCGTTTTTTTTTAAGTCAATCCTTTTAATCCTTAATTTTACAGTACGTTTTATGAAAGAAATAAGAAAAATAGCAGTTATAACATCAGGTGGAGATTCCCCTGGAATGAATGCAGCAATTAGATCAGTTGTAAGAACGTGTTCTTATTACGGAAAAGAATGTGTAGGTGTTTATAGAGGGTATCAAGGATTGATAGAAGGAGATTTTATTTCTCTAACTGCTCGTAGTGTAAAAAATATTATCAATAAAGGAGGTACTATTTTAAAAACTGCTAGATCTATAGAGTTTAAAACTCAAGAAGGAAGAAAAAAAGCCTTTGATCAATTGATAGCTAATGATATTGATGGGCTAGTGGTTATTGGAGGAGATGGTTCTTTTACTGGAGGAGTCGTCTTTAATAAAGAATATAACTTTCCAATTATCGGAATTCCTGGAACTATAGATAATGATATTTATGGGACTTCACATACCTTAGGATATGATACTGCATTAAACACAACTGTAGAAGCAATTGATAAAATTAGAGATACAGCTTCCTCACACAATAGATTATTTTTTGTTGAGGTAATGGGAAGAGATGCTGGTTTTATCGCTTTAAATGCAGGTGTTGGAGCAGGAGCAGAAGAAATCTTAATTCCAGAAGAAAACTTAGGGTTAGAAAGATTGTTAGAATCTTTAAAGAAGAGTAGAGATGCCGGCAAATCATCAAGTATTGTTGTTGTCGCTGAAGGAGATAAAATTGGTAAAAATGTTTTTGAATTAGCAGATTATGTTGAAGAAAATTTACCAGAATACGAAGTAAGAGTTTCCGTTTTAGGGCACATGCAAAGAGGAGGTTCTCCAAGTTGTTTTGACCGTGTATTAGCAAGTAGATTAGGTGTGAAAGCCGTAGAGTTGTTAATTGAAGGGAAAACAAATTTAATGGTTGGTTTAATCAACAACGAAGTAGAAGAAACAAGTTTAGAAAAAGCAATAAAAGGACAACATACGATTAACAAAGAATTGTTAAAAGTATCTGATATTATGTCCACATAGGATTAATTAAAAGAAAAAAATACATGATTAAAGTAGGAATTAATGGGTTTGGTAGAATTGGAAGATTAGCTTTTCGTTCAGCAATGAAAAGAGATAATGTTCAAATTGTTGGAATTAATGATTTATTAGAGGTTGATTATCTAGCGTATATGCTTAAGTATGATTCTGTTCATGGAGCTTTTGACGGTACTGTTGAGGTAGATAACGGGAAGTTAATTGTAAACGGAAATGAAATAAGAATTTCAGCAGAAAGAAACCCTGCAGACTTAAAGTGGGATGAAATAGGAGCTGATTATGTAATGGAATGTACAGGGATTTTTACGTCTTTAGAAAAAGCACAATTACATATTGATGGTGGCGCAAAAAAAGTAGTAATTTCTGCACCATCACCAGATGCACCAATGTTTGTAATGGGAGTTAATAATGATAAATTAACAGCAGAAGACACGATCATTTCTAATGCATCATGTACTACAAACTGTTTAGCACCTATTGTAAAAGTTTTAAATGATAATTTTGGAATTATTGAAGGATTGATGACTACAGTTCATGCAGCTACTGCAACACAAAAAACAGTAGATGGTCCTTCGATGAAAGATTGGCGCGGAGGTAGATCAGCAATTCATAATATAATTCCGTCTTCTACTGGAGCTGCAAAAGCAGTTGGAAAAGTTATTCCAGAAATGAATGGTAAACTTACCGGAATGGCATTTAGAGTACCAACTATGGATGTTTCTGTTGTCGACTTAACGGTAAGATTAGAGAAGTCTGCTTCTTATGAAGACATTAAAAAGGCAATGAAAAAAGCTTCTGAAAATGAAATGAAAGGTATTTTAGGATATACGGAAGAATTATTGGTTTCTCAAGATTTTATTGGAGATACTAGAACTTCAATATTTGATGCAAACGCAGGTGTTGCATTGAATGATAATTTTGTAAAAGTTGTTTCTTGGTATGATAATGAAATTGGATATTCTACAAAAATTGTAGACCTTATAGAATATGCAGATAGCTTATCTTTAAAAGAAGAAGAATTAGAAAAATCTGTTTTAGCGTAAGCTAAATAGATAATTACTTAAGGGTTTTAAGTAAATCATAAAAAAAAGGTTAGATTTCATAATTGAAGTCTAACCTTTTTTTTGTTTCTGCTTTAAGGCATTTCCTTCTAATGTTATTTTATGGCAATAGCACTGATTTCTACATTTACATACTTTGGTAAATTGGCAACTTCTACCGTTTCTCTTGCAGGTGCGGTTTCTTCATTGAAATATGTTCCGTAAACAGCATTAATTGCTCCGAAATTTTCCATATCTGAAATGAAAATAGAAGTTTTTACAATGTTTTCGAAAGTCATATCTGCAGCTTCTAAAACGGCCTTTAGATTTTCCATGACTTGTTTTGTCTCAGTAGTAATGTTTTCTAAAACCAGTTCTCCTGTTTCTGGATTGATAGCAATCTGTCCTGATGTATATAACGTGTTTCCAGTTAAAACTGCTTGATTATATGGTCCGATAGGAGCAGGTGCTTTTGTAGTTGTAATTATTGTTTTCATTGTTGTTTTGTTTAAAATAATAATCTATCTGGTAAACTTCGTTTTTCCCATTTTAAGTCATTTAGCATACCAGAGTTTACACCAATTCTAAAGTAATATGATTTGTTGTCTCCAAAAGGAGACCAGTCAAAATTAAAATTCCAACTATCTAAGTCTCTAGTGAAGCCTAAACGTGTATAAGAAAATCCTTTATTTTTGAAATCGTAACCAGAACTATATCTTACTTTCCATTTAGGTGATAGTTCTAAGTTTCCGTTAAACATTAGAGAATTAGATCCAACTCCGCTATTACTTAAACCATTATCAGTATAGTTAATTGCGTATGCTAAATTAATTTCCCAAGGTATTGAAGCTCTGTAGAGTTTGGTTTCTTTTGTTTCGATTTCCTTATTATTCTGATTTATATTGCTGTTGCTTTTATCTCCAAACTGATTTTTACTGGTTCGATTTGAATTGTCAGTTTTTTCATCTTTCTTTTCAAAATCTTTGCTAGATAAAGATATATTTGCAGACAAGTTTGCGCTTGTTAATCGTAAGATTTTCTCATTAAATTTGTTTATTCTGACACCCTTGTCGTTAACTTGGTACGGATCAAAATTAGCACCGAAATTTAAAGATAATTTGTCCTTAAAAAATCGCGTTCCTGCTGTCATAGAAATAGGACTCCAGCGCAAACTATCAGCAGCAATATTGTAACTTGTACTAAAGTTTAAGTTGTTTAATAATGTAATTTTTTCATCCTCAACATTTGTTGAGTCTTTAGAAGCAATCTTTGCTTCTAAAACATTGTTAATAGAAAATCCAATTGAATTTGATAAGCCACTTCCTGGTCGTCCATAAATTCCATCTTCAAAAGGTGAATATGTTAAGATATCTGTAGGGTCTACACTTTGCTGTACCTGTTGGTTGTATTTGTTTGCGAAATCCGGTCTGTATCCATAAGAGATAGAGGGTCTTATTGTGTGTCTAATAGATTTTATTTTCCCTTTCTTGAAGTTAAATACACCGTAGATATTTGTGCTTAAAGAAAGTCCTGCACTGTATTCTCTAAAGCTTTTAAATTCTTTAACGGTCTCTTTTGTTACAGTTCCTGTTGTTGGATTATAGAGTCTGTTTGTATAATCCCAGTTCCAGATTTCTTTAAAGTTTGCACTAGGAGATAACGTAAAATACTTTAGAACCTTCATGTTTGTATTTGCTGAAGCTGTGTGTTGCACTCCTGCTTTTGCAGTTTCAAACATTTCTGGTTTAAAAAATAGAGAATCAGTAGTATTTATTCTATAATCCCCTTTCATACTATAGTTTAATCCAATTTTCTGTAGTGCATTCTTTTTAATTCCGCCTTTACCAGCAAAAGGATAAATTCTATCCATGTTTACCTGTAAGGAAGGTAGTGTCATTGTTATGGCTTGCGTGTTTGTGTTTTGTGAATGCGTAGCGGTTGCATTTAAATTAAAAGGGGTGCCTACAAATTTTCTGTAATATGATACAGAAGAACTCAAAGTGTTTGTTAAGAAATCTGAGTTATTCACTTCATTTAATGATTCTCTAAAGTATTTGCTACTTCCTAAATTTACAGATGCAGAAAAACGAGCGTTCGGATTTGATTTACTGTCTTGTGAGTGAGACCATCTAAGGTTGAAATTTGTTGACTTACTATAATCATCAAAACCTTTTACACTTTTAATTAAGTTCTCAAAACGTAAACTAAAATTACCGTTAAATTTATATCGAGCAACATAACTAGATTCTACTCTAAAACCCCAACTTCCATTTGTGTAAACATCTCCCATTAACGAAATATCTAAATAATCATTTAGAGCTAAATAATACCCTCCGTTTTGTAAAAAATACCCTTGGTTACTTGCTTCTCCCCAAGTTGGAATTATAAACCCTGAAGCTCTTGTGTCTGTCATCGGAAAGTATGCAAAAGGAATTGCTAATGGAGTAGGAACATCTGCAATTACTAAATTACTTAAACCAACAATAATTTTTTTACCAGGGACTAATTTTGCCTTTCTAGTTTGTATATAATAATCTGGATTTACTTTGTCAGAAGTTGTGAATCTCATATCTCCTAAAAAGATAACAGAATCATTTACTCTTTTTGTGCGTTTGGCATAGGTAATCATACCAGATTGATTGGTTTTTATACCGTATATAATTGCCCTTTTTGTTTTAAAATTATAAAGGATAGAATCTTGTTCAGATTCTTGACCGTCTTGTTTAAAAACAGGTCTTTGTTGATATCCAAGACTGTCTTTAATTCCTTTTGCAAAAAGAGTGCTATTTTTATTGTCAATTAAAATATAACCTGCTTTTAAATCAATACCATCATAAGTTACATGAGCTTCATTATATAACTCTACTTGCTTTTTCTTAGCATTTTGTTTAATGTAGTCTACAGCATTATGAGTGATTTTACTTTCAAAAGAACTTTTTGGCTTAATGATTGTATCTTTTGGGATAGTATCAATTACTTTATTAAGTAATAAACTCTCTTTCTTTATAGTAAATTTCTTACTTTTATTAAGCGGAATTGGTTTGTTTTTTACTTTTATGTCTTGCGCGTAACCAATTTGTAGGCAAAAAAAGCTTAGAAAGCTTAATAAAAGAATATGATGTATGTTTGATTGCAATGCTTTTAATGCTATTTTTGTGATAAATGTAAAAATATGCTTCAATTGTTGAAGCACCAAATCTGAATTGCCAAAATTAAGTAAAAAATATTGATGCTATTGTTAACACATACTAAATTTAATAATAATAAAAAATGGTTCCTTTTTATTATTAGTTGTTGTTTCCTTTTTGGGGTAACTGATCAGGTAATTGCACAGGGAAAAACATACACAATCGTTTTAGATGCTGGTCATGGAGGAACAGATCCTGGTAATATTGGAAATGGATATAGAGAAAAAAATATTGCATTAAAAACAGCGCTAGAAGTAGGGAAAATTATTGGTGCAAAAAAAGGTGTTAATATTATTTATACAAGAAAAACAGATGTCATTGTAGATCTGTGGAAAAGAGGAAACATTGCCAATGATGTAAAAGCAGATTTATTTGTTTCAATTCATTGCGATGCACATACTTCAAGCGCGTATGGAGCAGGAACTTTTGTTTTGGGTTTGCACGCCAATAAACGTAATTTTGATGTAGCCAAGAGAGAGAACAGTGTAATTCTTTTAGAGAAAAATTATGAGCAAAACTATAAATACAATCCAAATTCACCAGAATCTATTATTGGACTGTCTTTGTTACAAGAAGAAAATTTGGAGCAAAGTTTATTATTAGCAAGTAGTATTCAAAATAACTTCATCAAAAAGAATAAAAGAAAAAACAGAGGTGTAAAGCAAGCGGGTTTTGTTGTGTTATATCAAACGACTATGCCAAGTGTTTTGGTAGAATTAGGTTTTCTTACAAATAAAAAGGAAGGGCGTTATCTAAATTCAAGAAATGGACAAAAGGCAATGGCCAAAAGTATTGCCTCTTCTATTGCTGTATACATCGATCAACTAAAGTTAAATTCTGTTTCTATTGTAAATAAAGAAAACGCTGTAGCTCCAAAAGATGTAAAAACAAAAATAATTAATAAAGATGAGGTCTTTTTTAAGATTCAAATTTCTTCAAGTAAAAGAAAAATAGCAGCTAAATCTTATAATTTCAAAGGCTTGAGGAATATTGAAAGAGTAAAGGTACAGTCGTATTATAAATATTATTATGGGAAAACATCTAATTATAAAAACATTCAATCTTTACTTAAAAGAGTAAAAAAGAAAGGCTATCGATCTGCATTTATTGCGGCATTTAAGAATGGAGAAAAAATATCGGTAAGACAAGCCTTAAAAACAAGGTAATTTAACAATCATCTTCAAAAATTAATAGTAATATTGTTACTTAAAAAAGAAATATGTCTAGAGAATTAAAAACAGGGTTTATTGCAGTTGTAGTAATTGCATCATTTGTCTGGGGGTTTAACTTCTTGAAAGGAGAAAATATATTTGCTAAAAACCAACGTACTTATTTTGTTGAGTATAATAATATACAAGGACTTAAAAGATCGAGTAGTATTACAATTAATGGGTTGCACGTAGGTACGGTTGTTGATATTGAGTTTAATAAGGATCCTGAAAAGAGGGGGAAACTAGTTGTTGAGCTTTTAATTGAAAATGACTTTAAGTTTTCTAAAAAGAGTATTGCTAAAATTTATAGTGCAAGTTTAATGGGAGGTCAATTATTAGCAATTATTCCATCTTATGAAGGTGAATTGGCTGTTTCTGGTGATTATTTAGAAGGAAAAGTAGAATCTGATATTTTTTCTACAGTTGGAGAAAAGTTAAATCCACTACAAGCAAAATTTGAAAGTGTAATTGTAAGCGCAGATTCATTATTGTTAGGATTGAATCAAACGTTGACAATAGATTCTCGAAAGAGTTTAAATAGAAGTATTAAAGGCTTAGAGTTTACCATTGCTGACGTTAGGAAAACGTTAGGCTCTGTAAACCAGTTACTAGACTCTAGTAAAGTAGGTATCAAAAATACTTTTGATAACACGAGAGTGATAACAGAGAATTTTATGAAGTTGTCAGATACTTTGGTAAATGCAAATATTGGATTGACAATCAAAAAAGCACAAAAATCATTAGACTATATCAATGATTTAATGGCTGGTGTTCAAGAAGGGAAAGGTTCTTTTGGGAAGTTTGTGAAAGATGAAACCATGTATGATAACTTAACCAGAATGTCTAAAGAAATGGAAGAGTTGATTCGAGAAATGAAATTGAACCCTAAACGTTTTGTTCACTTTTCTTTATTTGGTAAAAGAGCAGTCTCTTATGATCCGAAGAAGAATAAAAACAATGAAACCAACGAAGAATGAGTTGGGTGAAAATTATTTCATTTGAAGAGGCTACAGGAAAACTAAAGCGGTTGTATTGTAAAGTTGCAGGTCCGAACAATAATATAGACAATATTATGATGGTTCATGGATTGCGTCCACATACAATGACGGGACACATGGCTTTGTATAAAAACGTTTTGCACAACAGTAATAATACATTGCCAAAATGGTTTTTAGAAACAATTGGTGTGTATGTAAGTTTATTAAATGAATGTGATTATTGTATCAATCATCATTTTGAAGGCTTGAAAAGGTTGCTTGATAATGATGAGAAATCAAACCAAATAAAAAGTGATTTAGAAAAAGGGAATTCACCTTTTTCTGAAGAAAAATACAATTCAGGATTAAAGTATTCTGAGAAATTGACCTTAAAGCCAGCAGAACTTGTTGAAGAAGATGTTGTTGTTTTAAAAAAAAACGGGGTTAACAGACGGAGAGATTTTAGAAATAAATCAAGTTGCAGCCTATTTTAATTATGCAAATAGAACAGTACTTGGTTTAGGCGTTTCTACCAAAGGAGATATTATCGGTTTATCTCCAAACAATAATGATGATGAAAATAGCTGGAGTCATCAATAAAAAATAACTAGTTATAAGTTGTAGTCTACATAAAACAATAAATATGCAATACGTACCAAACCTAATTTTTGCAATTGTACTGATCATTGGAGTCGGATTTTTTGTAAAGAATATCAGAAAGCTAATTCGTAATATTAACTTAGGAAAATCAGTTGATAGATCGGATAACAAATCTGCCCGTTGGAAAAACATGGCTAAGATTGCTTTAGGGCAATACAAAATGGTTCGCAGACCCGTTTCAGGTATTCTACACGTTGCTGTTTATTTAGGGTTTGTGATTATCAATATTGAAGTGTTGGAAATTATCATTGATGGATTGTTTGGAACACATCGTGTTTTTCAACCACTTTTAGGTGATGTGTTTTACGGTTTCTTAATTGCAACTTTCGAGATTTTAGCAGCCATTGTTTTTGTTGCTGTAATTATTTTTTGGATGCGTAGAAACGTACTAAAAATAAAACGTTTTCTAAATAAAGAAATGAAAGGTTGGCCTAAAAGTGATGGAAACATCATTTTGTATTTTGAAATGGTTTTAATGTCTTTGTTTATTTTGATGAACGCTACAGATGTTCATTTCCAAGAAGCTGGAATAGGAAACTCAATCAGTCAATTTGTTGCGCCGTTATTTAACGGAACTTCAGTAGAAACATTACATATTATAGAGAAATCTGCTTGGTGGATTCATATCATCGGGATTTTAGCTTTTTTAAATTATTTATACTACTCAAAACATTTACATATTTTATTAGCATTCCCGAATACATTTTATGCAAATTTAAATCCGAAAGGACAATTTAATAATTTAGAATCGGTAACAAAAGAAGTACAATTAATGATGGATCCAAGTGCAGACCCATATGCAGCAACACCAGAAGGAGCAGAAGATGAAGTTCCTGAGAAATTTGGAGCGAGTGATGTTATTGATTTAAACAGGGTGCAATTAATGAACGCATACACATGTACAGAATGTGGTAGATGTACAGATGCTTGTCCTGCAAGTCTTACAGGAAAAGAGTTGTCGCCTAGAGCTATTATGATGAAAACTCGTGATAGACTGGAAGAGGTTGGTAAAAATATAGATGCAAATGGAGGTGAGTTTAAAGATGACGGAAAACAATTATTGAACGATTATATTACTCCAGAAGAATTATGGGCGTGTACAAGTTGTAATGCTTGTGTAGAAGAATGTCCTGTAAACATTGATCCGTTATCTATTATTTTGGATATGCGTAGATATTTGGTAATGGAAGAAAGTGCTGCTCCACAAGAGTTAAATGCAATGATGACCAACATTGAAAATAACGGCGCGCCTTGGCAATACAACCAACAAGATAGATTAAACTGGAAAGACGAAGAATAAATAAATTTTGAATGATGAGTTTTTAATTATTAATTCAAAACTAACAACTCAAAACTAACAACTCAAAACTAAAAAAATGATAGTACCTACAATGGCAGAAATGATGGCTCAAGGAAAACAACCAGAAGTGTTATTTTGGGTTGGTGCAGCTGGAAGTTTTGATGATAGAGCAAAAAAAATAACGAGAGCTTTTGTGAAAATTTTACATCAAGCAAAAGTTGATTTCGCAGTGTTGGGGACTGAAGAAAGTTCTACTGGAGATGCTGCTAAAAGAGCAGGGAATGAGTTTTTGTTTCAGATGCAAGCAATAACCAATATAGAGGTGTTGAATGGGTATGAAGTAAAAACAATTGTTACTTGTGATCCTCATTCATTTAATACGCTAAAAAATGAATACCCAAATTTAGGAGGTAAATATGAAGTTTTTCATCATACTCAATACATAAAAAAATTAATTTCTGATGGTAGACTTTCTATTGATGATACCATTTTAAAGGGTAAAAAAGTTACATTTCATGATCCTTGTTATTTAGGTAGAGGAAATGATGAATATGAATCTCCGAGAGATTTAATCAAACGTTTGGGTGTAAACTTAACAGAAATGAAACGCAATAAATCTACGGCATTGTGTTGTGGAGCAGGTGGAGGACAAATGTTTAAAGAGCCAGAGAAAGGAGATAAAGACATTAATGTGTTGCGTACAGAAGAGGCATTAGAAACAAAACCAGAAATTATTGCTACTGGGTGTCCTTATTGTAATACAATGATGACAGACGGTATAAAGTTTAAAGAAAAAGAAGCAGAAGTTGAAGTATTAGATATTGCTGAATTAATTGCGAAAGCTAACGGGTTATAAAATTTTAAATTATGAGAAATGTACTTTTATTATTAAGTTTTACACTGGTTCTTATTTCTTGTGGAGATAAAGGAGCTAAAAAAGAAATCATTCCAGAAAATAACACCGAAGAAATTACAATTCCGGTAGTTGAAAAAGAAGAACCAAAGCCAGCATTGGTTTTTACAGTTCAGATAGGAGCATTTAAAAAGGAGGGTACAAGATTTTCTTCTTTAGAAAATGTGCAAATTTTTTCTGAAAACAATATGTACAAGTATAGAGTAGGTTCTTTTGATACATATCAAGAAGCAAGATCATTGAGGAAAACAATGTTGCGTAAGTTTTCAGATGCATTTGTGCAAGCAGTTAAGAATAACCAAGCAATTTCTATACAGGAAGCACTAAAATAAGATTCTATGGAGTTTTCTAATATTGAGGTTTTACAACTTCCTGATATTTCAAAATTAACTTTTAAGAGGATTCATAGAGATTATTTAAAAGTTGTATCACTTACAATTATAACAGTTTTTTCTGTTCTTTTTCTTGTAGTATTTTTATTAGAAACGAATGTTGAAGAAATACGAGCATTTCCTTATATAAAGTACAGCTATTTCTTCTTAATGTTTCTGTTTTTGATTCTGTTAATCGCATTTGGAATAGGTTTTTCTAGAAGAAAATATATATTGAGAGATAAGGATGTTACCTATAAAAGTGGTGTTTTATTTAAGAAAACAACCACTGTTCCTTTCTCTAGAATTCAGCATGTAGAGTTAGATGAAGCTCCAATTTCTAGAATTTTTAACTTAGCATCAATAAGTGTTTTTACAGCTGGTGATAGTAGCGATGATTTAGTTATCAAAGGAATTAAAAAAGAAGAAGCTTTAAAAATCAAAGAATTCATTAATCAACAAATAAATGGTTGAAAATTCTGTGTTTGCTGATTTTTCTAAACAATCATCCAAAGGGGTTTTAGTAATCTACGGGAAACTATTACTCAAAGCATTTAAAGCAACTTGGATTTTATTAATTATATTCATTCAGCGGTTCTCTGAATTGTCAGAAGAAGCCTTTTCTTATATTTATATTGGGATAGCTGTTTTTTTTGTGTTCTTGTTAATTAGAGCTTATTTAATTTATAAGAATTTTCTTTTTAAAATAGAAGATGGGCAATTTGTTTTAAAAGAAGGAATACTAAAAAAGAAAAATACATCCATCTCTTTCGATAGAATTCAGAATATAAATTTTAAACAGAATTTAATTCAACAACTCATAAATGTATATGAAGTAAGTGTAGAAACGGCGGGTTCTAAAGACACAGAAATTGCAATTAATGCGTTAACGTATGAGAAAGCACAAGCATTAAAAACAGCATTATCTCAAGTTGAGAAGAAAACAGAAGCTCTGCAAGAAGAGCTGCAAAAACCATTGTTAAAAATTGGTTTTAAAGCGTTGTTAAAAGTAAGTTTAACTGAAAATCACTTGCGAAATTTATTGATTTTTGTAGCACTTGTTTTTGGATTGTTGCAACAATTAAATGACGTGTTTACAGGAATCGGAAAAGAAGAAGTTTTAGGTAATTATGCAGATGTAAATCCAGAAGATATTTTTAATAGCATCCTCATTTTTGTAATTCTTGTTTTAATTTTGTTGATTATTGGAGTATTGAGCTCTTTCGTTCGAGTTTTACTTTTTCATTTCAACCTAACCTTATTTATAAAAGACAAAGCGTTTGATATTACACAGGGATTGTTAACTAAAAAATCAATCATCTTGAGTAAGGGGAAAGTCCAAAGTATTACTGTTTCTACAAATCCAATTAAAAAGAAATTAGGAATCTCTTTCGTTACATTTAAACAAGCAGTAAGCGGAAAAGTAAAAAAGAAACAGCATAAATTAATTAGAATTGTTGGCTGTAAAACCGAGCAAATAAAAACGATTAAAGAGTTGTTGTATGTAGATGAATCGATTGATAATCAGGCAAGGTATGTTCCTAATATATATTATGTATTGAGAATGTATTTTTTGGCTTCTATAGGCTTTGTTGCATTGAATAGTATCATTTTATTTTTAATAAAAGATGCAACTTGGTTGTGGGGAAATATACTTGCAATTCCGTTGGCAATTCTGTTAATACAGTTAAAATATCAAAAAGCATTTTATCAATTTAATAAAGAAATTTTATTGGTTGGCAAAGGAAGAATAGAAACGCATTTAACGTATTTACCGTTCTTTAAAATTCAAAACATAAACATAAAACAAACTATTTTTCAGAAAAGCAGAAACGTAGTTAATTTGGTTTTACAAACTGCGTCAGGAAAAATAACAATTCCGTGTGTGGAAGAAAACAGAGCAATAAAACTATACAATTATATTTTATACAAAGTAGAGAGCAACAAAGAATCATGGATGTAAAAAAATATATACAAGCCGCGCGTTTAAGGACGTTGCCATTATCAATTTCTGGAATTATTGTGGGAAGTTTTTTAGGGATTCAAGATTCTTTTGCCCTAAATAAGATTACTGCTTTCGGTGATTTTAATTGTTTATCAATTTTTCAATCGCCAATTTTCTGGCTAGCCATTCTAACAACAATTGGTTTTCAAGTGTTATCAAACTTTGCAAATGATTACGGAGATGGAATCAAAGGAACGGATGATAACAGAACAGGAGAAAAAAGGTTGGTTGCTTCTGGTGCCATTACGCCAAAACAAATGAAAAGAGCAATGGTGATTACCGCAATACTTACATTAGTACTTGCGTTGTTGCTGATTTATACTTCTTTCGGGAAAGATGATTTTGGATATTCCATCTTATTTTTTGGACTTGGAATTACATCAATAGTAGCAGCAATAAAATATACGGTTGGTAAATCTGCTTATGGTTACAGTGGATTCGGTGATGTCTTTGTGTTTGTTTTCTTTGGGTTGTTAAGCGTTGTAGGTTCTTATTTCTTATTTACAAAAGAAATCAATGGGGTCATTTTTCTTCCAGCATTTTCAATAGGATTGTTAAGTACGGCAGTTTTAAACTTAAACAACATGCGAGACAGAGAGAATGATCAAAAAGTGGGTAAAAACACTTTGGTTGTTAAAATTGGAGCTGAATTTGCAAAGTATTACCACTATGTTTTAATCATCGCTTCTTTCTTATTTGCGTTATTGTTTACTGTATTAAAGTTTCAAAGCTCATTTCAGTTCTTATTTGTGATTGCTTACATTCCTTTATTAAAACACCTTTTGTTTGTTGTGAAAAATAAAGAGGAAGCTGCTTTTGATGGCGAATTAAAAAAAGTTGCATTGAGCACTTTTTTCTTTGGCATTCTTTTTGGATTAGGTCAAATACTATAACCTTAAAACAAATCGACATGAAAAAAATAGTACTATGCATAAGTATCGTTTTACTTGCAGTTGCATGTAACGATGAAAGGGTATTGCCAAATGTACTAAGTGCAGAGGAAATACAATATGATGCGGTTTTATCAAGAAAATCTTTTTCTGTTGAGAAAACGAAATCAGCAGCTATTCATAGAAAAGAAAATGTTACGATAGAAAGAAAGTTAATTAAAACAGGTACTGTTGCTTTTGAAACCAAAGAGTTAGAGGCTACCAGAAAAACAATTATAGATTTAGTAAGTCAGAATACCGGGTATGTTGCAAGTGATAATCAATACAAATCTGACGACAGAATTAGTACAACAATAGCAGTTAGAATTCCAGCAAAAAGCTTTGACTTGGTTCTTGAAGGAATTGCTAAAGTAGTAGAGAGATTTGATCATAAAAATATTCATATTTCTGATGTTACAAAACAGTTTTTAGATGTTGAATCACGATTAAAAACAAAGAAGGCACTAGAAGCTAAATATTTAGAAATTCTAAAAAAGGCAAGGACTGTAAGAGAAATATTAGATGTAGAAAGAGAATTAGGAAAACTAAGGGGAGATATTGAAGCAACAGAAGGAAGATTGAAGTATTTACAAAGTCAAGTTTCATTTTCTACCTTAAACATTACTTTTTACAAAAAAATAGCAGAAAGTGAAATAGGATTTGGAAGTGAAATTAGAGCTGCTTTTAAGCAAGGTTTTGAAAATGTAAAAGCTTTTTTAGTTTCTATGATTAATGTTTGGCCATTTATGATTATTTTGTTCCTTCTAATTTTCTATTTTAGAAAAAGAATGAAAAGATCAAACTCTTAAGATAAAATGAAAGGAATTAAAATAATGTTGGGTATTGTTACCGTGTTGGTAATCCTCTTTTTTTCTACAGGTTTACTGATGAAAGAAACTACTTACCAAGTACGTGTAGAAATAAACAAACCTTTGTCAGAAGTTTTTAGGGCTTTTAATGATCAAGAGTCTATGAAATATTGGTTGTCAGAAGTAAAATCTATTGCACCAATTAACGTAAAGCCTGGTATTGTTGGAAGCGAATATAATATAACAGTTGATAATAATGGTCAAACCATTATTATGAAAGAGAAGATATTGGCTTATATTCCAAATAAAAAAGTAACAGTATACTTTGATGCTGAGGACATGCTTAAAACAGCTGATTATAATTTCAGTGAAGTAAGCGGAAACACTTTAATTATAAATGATGTTGTTTGTAAAAGCGAATCTTACATGATGAGTTGTATGTTACCTTATCTTAAAGGGTTTTTTACAGATATGAATCAAAAACAGTTGGAGAACTTTAAAGCATATATTGAAAAGTAATATAGATTGATGCAAGCAACTTACCAAAAATACATTCTTAATTTTAAAAGACCAAGTGGAACTTCTCGTGGGATTTTAAAAACCAAAGAAACATGGTTTATCATTTTAAATGATAATGAAAAACAAGGAATTGGTGAGTGTGGAATACTTAGAACATTAAGTATTGATGACAGACCAGATTATGAAGGGAAACTAAAATGGGTTTGTAGCAATATTAATTTAGGGTTAGAAAAATTATTAAGTGAAGTCTTTGACTTCCCGAGCATTCAATTTGGCTTAGAACAAGCATTTTTGTCGTTGCAAAGTAAGAGTGTGTTTGATTTGTTTCCATCAGAATTTACAAAAGGGAATCAAGCAATTCCAATAAATGGTTTAGTTTGGATGGGAGACAAGGAGTTTATGAAAACTCAAATTAAAGAGAAACTAGCTACGGGTTTTTCATGTATTAAAATGAAAATTGGAGCGATAGATTTTAAAACTGAAATGGACTTGTTAACGTCTATCCGAAAAGAATTTTCATCAAGCGAAATTGAGCTACGAGTTGATGCAAATGGAGGTTTTGATCCAGACAATGCCTTAGAAAAGCTAAAAAAATTATCAGAATTAGAAATTCATTCTATCGAGCAGCCTATAAAGCAAGGGCAATTTGAAGAGATGGCGAGTTTGTGTGAAAAAACGCCGTTGCCAATTGCATTAGATGAAGAATTAATTGGTGTTTTTTCTGTAGCAAAAAAGCAAGAGTTGCTACAAATGATACTGCCACAATACATAATTTTAAAACCAAGCTTAATTGGAGGTTTTAGAGGAGTTAAAGAGTGGATTGACATCGCGGAGAAAGAGAACATTTCTTGGTGGATAACTTCAGCTTTAGAAAGTAATGTTGGTTTAAATGCCATTGCACAATGGACATACACATTGAATAATAATATGCCACAAGGACTTGGAACTGGAGGTTTATATACAAATAATATTGAGTCTCCTTTAGAAATAGAAAAAGGAAGTTTGAAATATAACAACTCCATAAAATGGAATTTTAATTTATAGAAGATGGATTTTATACAGAAAGGGTTTGTTGGGGAAAATAAAAGTTGGATGTACATTCTAACCATGGTATTGGTTTTTATTGCAGTTCAATTTGCTAGTATTCCTTTGATGATTGTTGCTTTTTTTGAAGTAGATGGAGATTTAATAAAGTTTCAAAAAGGAGCAGATTCAAATTTTATGGATATTGGAATGAATTCAAGTTTGTTTTTATTCTTGATGATTTTCACTTTTATGATTGCTTTATTGGCCTTGTTTTTATGTGTTCGATTTATCCATAAAAAAAAATTCATTTCTATTATAACATCCAGAGAAAAAGTAGATTGGAGTCGGATTTTTTATGCGTTTGCATTATGGGGAATTATATCTGTTATCGCGATTTTTATTGGGATGTATTTGTCTCCAGAAGATTACGTTTGGAATTTTAAACCTGTTCCGTTTTTTACATTAGTCTTTGTTTCATTTGTGTTTTTGCCTTTTCAAACAAGTTCAGAAGAGCTTATTTTTAGAGGGTATTTAATGCAGGGATTTGGGACTCTGGTAAAAAACAGGTGGTTTCCATTAATCAGTACTTCAATTATTTTTGGTTTGTTGCATGGAATGAATCCAGAAGTAGAAAAGCTAGGGTACACTTTAATGATCTTTTATATTGGAACAGGATTGTTTTACGGAATAACCACTTTAATGGATGAAGGAACTGAGTTAGCTCTAGGACTGCATGCTTCTAATAATATTATTGCAGCGTTTTTAGTCACCACAGATTGGATGGTTTTTAGAACTGATGCTTTGTATATAGACATTTCAGAGCCTACTGTGGGTGCTGAGATATTTATAGGTGTTTTTGTTTTATACCCAATATTATTATTGATTTTCTCTAAAAAATATGGTTGGACAAATTGGACAAATAAATTATTTGGAAAAGTAGAAATCCCTGTGATTGATGAAAAATAATCAATTTCATATTGATTTTAAACTCAACGGGAATTCATTTTTCTCAGTTGATGAATTGTTGTTGTATTCTAAAACGCTTTCTGATGCTACTCATAAATTTTTAACAGACTGGTTTTCTGTAGATGCTTTTATTGAAGTGGAAACTTCAGGGTCTACCGGGAAACCGAAAATGATTCAGCTTAAAAAAGAGTTCATGGTGAACTCAGCTTTAGCAACAGGTAAATTCTTTAATTTACAAGAGAAAACCACAGCTTTACTCTGTATGTCTGTAGATTATATTGCGGGTAAAATGATGTTGGTTAGAGCGCTTGTTTTAGGTTGGGAGATTGATGTTGTTGAGCCAAAATCGAATCCGTTGCAAAATAGAGATAAAGGGTATGATTTTTCTGCGATGGTGCCAATGCAATTGCAAAATTCACTTTCAGAAATTCATAAAATAAAAAAACTAATTGTTGGAGGCGGAATCGTTTCTAAGGAGCTGGAGATGCAACTTCAATCGGTTTCTACAGAGGTGTTTGCAACGTTCGGAATGACAGAAACGATTACACATAT
Source organism: Polaribacter sp. (assembly GCA_047611925.1). Taxonomy (GTDB): domain Bacteria; phylum Bacteroidota; class Bacteroidia; order Flavobacteriales; family Flavobacteriaceae; genus Polaribacter. The sequence continues at coordinate 605 of JBLFXB010000043.1, read as the reverse complement.
TGCAGTTAAAAAGTTAAATAATTTTCGATATACTGAACTTGTTTCGGAGTCTCATTATCAAATTTTACCAAATGTTTCAATTTTTCAAGATAATAGAAATTGCTTAGTTATTGATGCACCAAAAGTATCCCAAGGTAAAATCATTACGAATGATATTGTGGCGCTTGTTTCTGCAAAAGAATTTAGGTGGTTGGGGCGTTATGATAATGTGATTAATTCTGGCGGAATTAAATTACATCCAGAAGAGATAGAGAAGAAGCTGTCTCTGATGATTTCTCATCGCTTTTTTGTGACTGGAATTGCTGATAGAACTCTTGGGGAAAGATTGGTTCTGATCATTGAGAAAAATAGCACTACGGATGTAGCTGAGGAATCTTTGCGAAAGCAAATAGAACTCAAATTAAAAGAAGGAAAGAATCTTGCCAAATTCCAAACTCCAAAAGAAATCTATTTTGTAGAAGAGTTTGTTCAAACAGAGACAAAAAAAATCCAACGAAAAAAAACGCTGGATTTACTTTTTAAATAGTGATTAAAAAACTCCGTAGATCTTGTTCTTCTGTTAAATTTAGTTTTTTCTTTATACGATACCTCGCTGTCTGCACAGA
>JBLFXB010000042.1:0-18935 GCA_047611925.1 Polaribacter sp. | reverse complement strand
GTTTAAAAGAGGCTTCAATGTCTTTTTCTGGAACTCCTTTCCTCTTCATTTCTCTCCATCTATCAGAATTTTTCATTGCACGATTTAAAATCATGTCAACTTGTTCTGGTTCTATATCATAAAAAGGTGCCGTTTCATTGCTCTTTTGTTCTGTGAAAAAGTAATCTTGAAGGTTAGATACGTGTTCATGCACTGCCTCTTCTGCATATTTTTGCATTCTAGAATCTAAGGTTACATGAATTTTTAAACCATCTGTATAGATATCATACGATTCTCCATTAGGTTTCGGATATTTTTTTACCCAATTTTTTAAATAGCTTCTTAAATATTCTCTAAAATAAGTTGCATACCCGTCACTATGGCTTTCTGGAGTGTAGTTAATGGTTAATGGTAATTTTTGAAGTGAGTCTTTTTCTTGAACAGAAATAAAGCCGCTTTTTGCTAATTGTGCAAAAACAACATTTCTTCTATTAAAAGATTTCTTTTTTGAGCGTTCTCTATTTGGATTGAACTGTCTCGGGTTCTTTAACATGGCAACTAAAATAGCTGACTCTTCTATTTTTAATTCTTTTGGTTCTTTTCCAAAATAGATTCTAGAAGCAGAACGAATTCCTGAGGCATTAAATAAAAACCCTTGCGTATTTAAATACATCGCAATAATTTCATTTTTTGTGTATTGTCTCTCTAGTTTAATAGCAACAACCCATTCTTTTAATTTTTGAGTGATTCTTTTTAATGTACTCCCTGAAGCTCTCTTGGTAAATAAATTTTTTGCTAACTGTTGTGTAATCGTACTTGCTCCACCGCCTTTTCCTAATTTAGAAATAGCCCTAGCTAACCCTCTAAAATCAATCCCAGAATGCTCATAAAAACGCACATCCTCAGTTGCAATAAGTGCATTAACCAAATTATCTGGTAACTCTTTAAATTTAATAGGTTTTCTATTTTCCCTCGCATAAGTTCCTAATGTTTTCCCGTCAGAAGAAATAATTTCTGTTGCTAAATTACTTTCTGGGTTTTCTAATTCCTCAAATGTTGGCAACGCACCAAAAGCGCCCCAAGAAGCTAAAATAAATAACAGTACTATCAATAAAAACCCTCCAATAATGATCTTCCAAAACCATTTAATATATGTTCTAAAGTTTGTTGCTTTTTCCTTTGTCATTTTCAATTGTTTTCAATTCTAAATCCAACTTCTGTTATTCCTTCTAATGCTTTAAGTCCTTCCGTTTCTCCGTTTTTACGCATTGCCTGAGAAACAGAAACTTTATAATCTCCCGAATTAGGGAAAACTACATTTTCTTTATAAAATAATTTGTTTTCTTTTATTTCTGTAAATCCAGCACCTAAAAATCTCCCTGAAACATCCGTCATTTCATATTCTAATGTGTCTACAATTTTCTTGCCATTAGGAAAGTTTAATTGGGTAATTAAAAAAAGGTTGCTAAAAGCATAGGTGTTGTTGTTTCTTATATTGATAAACAAATCACGCTGCTTAATCGTGTCATTTATAGTAAAAGAAAAAGAAATTGTATTCTCCTTTTCCCAAGACTGATTAGAAACAGAAACATAAGAGTCGTAAACTCTTTTAGAATCGCACGAAGTAAAACACACAACAACAAGAAAAATAGTTATTATTTTATGGTGTCTTATTTTCATTATTTGTATTTCCGGTTGGTTTTCTTTTGTTTCTATTATTCCCCCTTGGCTTAGGTTTTGTCTCTTTTGGATTCGCAGCATCTGCCGTATTAGTAGGAGCCGTTTTCACCTTGTTCTGAGGTTGTTGCTTCCTTTTATTTGGTGGTTGTCTTTTTTGAGGCTGTTGTGCGTCTTTATGTGCAGCAACCGTTGGTTTTTTCCTGTTTTTATTATTGTTGTTTCTTCTTCCTTTCTTTTGCTTTGGAGCATCAAAACGAGTTAAACTGTCTTGACCAACAACATTTTCAAAATCAACCTTAACTTTTTCTGCTGCATCAGATTCATAATCTTCTAACGGAGCTCCGTCTTCATTATTTTTATTTAAGTCGATTATTTCTTGAACTTGTTCTAAGCTTAGTTTAAACCATTTAAAACTATTGTCTTTATACGTGTACCATACTTGCTTTTTAAAAATATCCATTTTAACAAAAACAGCAAAACCACTTTCGGTTTTAAGAACGAGATCTTGTCTTGGAAAATCTTTTAACGCATCTAAATATGTATCCAATTCAAAGTTTAAACAACATTTTAGTTTTCCACATTGTCCTGCTAACTTTAAAGGGTTTAAAGATAACTGCTGATACCTTGCAGCGGCAGTATTCACTTTCCTAAAATCTGTTAACCATGTAGAACAACACAATTCTCTACCACAAGATCCAATACCTCCTAAACGAGCTGCTTCTTGACGCAATCCAACTTGTTTCATTTCTACACGAATAGAAAAAGCACTTGCTAAGTCTCTAATTAATTGTCTAAAATCTATACGTTCATCTGCAGTGTAATAAAAAATGGCTTTATTTCCATCTCCTTGATATTCTACATCAGATAGTTTCATTTTTAAGCCTAATCGTCCTAAAATTTCTCTACCTCTACGTTGTGTTTCTTTTTCTTTTTCTCTTACAGATTGCCAAACATCAATGTCTTTCTGACTTGCTTTTCTGTAGATTTTTTTAACATCTTCACTATCAAAAGATACTTTTTTCTTCTTCATCTGCACCTTTACCAATTCTCCTCCAAGAGAAACGGTGCCGATATCATGTCCAGGAGAACTTTCTACGGCAACAACATCTCCCATAGAAAGAGTTAAGTTTTCTGGATTCTTAAAAAAGTGTTTACGTCCATTTTTAAAACGAACTTCGTAAATGTTAAAAGGAGCTTCGCCGTTAGGTAAAGTCATATTCGATAACCAGTCAAATACTGCTAATTTACTTCCGCTACCACAAGATCCACCTGTTCCGCAATTTCCATTACTTTTACAACCGTTTGGTACGCCGTCTGTTTTGGTTGAGCAACTATTACAGCTCATAAAATTTTATATTTTTAAAAAACAATTGTGCTTTTCCTAGCAACTCTTGTTTTTATTGGGTTCTTAAATAATTTAAAAAATCAACTTTTGGTTGATTAATCTGTAAATATACGCATTCTCTAAGAATGAAAAATTGAAAATTTGGTCATTTGATAAAATTAATTTAGTTTGCTTCTAGGTTCATTTTTAACACCCCTTTTCTAACTTCTTTCTTTTGGTTAAATACACGAATAACGGGTCTAAAAATAAGCGTTTTTATTAGTAAATTACTTTTAATAATTTTTCTATAAGTCACTATGAACTAAAGCTTAACATCAATGTTAACAAAAAAATTTGCATAATTACTTTGGTCTTTATATACAATGATTGGTTCATTTACTTTTTTGTATATTTGATTCTGTTCTTCGTTTAAAAGAACTTGACCTATTAACTAAAACCAACCGCAAAATGAAAAATATTTTCAAGCTTGTTATGCTTTACACATTCGTGTTTTGCATGACCTTTAATGCAAATGCGCAAAAAAAACCTCAAAACCCGTTTAATGGGTTAAAATTCAGAAACATAGGGCCTGCTATGACCTCTGGAAGAATTGCTGATATTGCCATTCACCCAGAAAATGAAAACATTTGGTATGTTGCAGTAGGTTCTGGTGGTGTCTGGAAAACTAAAAACTCAGGAACAACTTGGAAACCAATCTTCGATAATCAAAAAGTCTATTCTATTGGTTGTGTTACAATAGATCCAAATAAACCATCTACCATTTGGGTTGGATCAGGAGAAAATGTTGGAGGGCGTCATGTGGGATTTGGTGATGGAATATATGTAAGTCATAACGATGGAAAGACTTGGAAAAACAAAGGGTTGGAAAACTCTGAACATTTATCCAAAATTATTGTGCATCCAGAAAATTCAGACATCGTATGGGCGGCTTCTCAAGGTCCGCTTTGGAGTAAAGGCGGTGATAGAGGTGTTTATAAAACAATAGATGGAGGAAAAACATGGAAGCGCACGCTAGGAGACGCAAATTGGGTTGGAGCTACAGATATGCTTATCGACCCGAATAATCCAGATGTATTATATGCCGCAACATGGCAAAGACATAGAACAGTAGCTGGTTATTTAGGCGGGGGGCCAGGTTCGGGTCTTCATAAAAGTACTGATGGTGGAGAAACTTGGAGGGCGCTTAAAAATGGAATTCCAAAGTCAAACCTTGGAAAAACAGGATTAGCAATGTCTCCATTCAATTCTGATGTTATTTATGCAGCTCTTGAATTTGATAGAACAAAAGGAGGGGTATATATGACGACCAATGGCGGAGAATCTTGGTCAAAACAATCTAATGCCGTTTCAGGCGGAACAGGACCTCATTATTATCAAGAATTAATTGCCTCTCCTCATCATGAAGGAACATTATACTTTATGAATAATAGTGCTCTGATTTCAAAAGATCACGGAAAAACTTTTACAAATATGAGCAGATCAAATCAGCATAGTGATAGTCATGCATTGGTCTTTAAGAATTCAGATCCAAATTATTTGTTAATTGGAACAGATGGTGGTTTATATGAAAGTTTTGATGCTACAAAAAGTTGGAAATACGTGAGAAACTTGCCTATAACTCAGTATTTTAAAATTGCAGTTGATGATGCTAAGCCTTTCTATAATGTTTATGGCGGAACTCAAGATAATGGGTCCCATGGCGGTCCTTCACAGACAATAAGTTCGGATGGTATAGCAAGTGCAGATTGGTGGAAAACACTAGGTGCAGATGGTGCTCAAACAGCTACAGAACCAGGGAACCCTGATATCAGCTACGGAGAATTCCAACAAGGTGCACTTTGGAGAATAGATAATAAGACCAGAGAAACAGTTTTCATTCAACCTCAAGCAAGAGAAGGAGATCCTTTTGAGCGTTTTAATTGGGATGCTCCAATTTTAGTAAGTACGCACAATCCTAAGCGATTATATTTCGCTTCACAACGCGTTTGGAAATCAGAAAACAGAGGGGATGGTTGGAATCCAATTTCAAAAGATTTGACGTTAAATCAAGAAAGAATGACTTTCCCTTATTATGGCAAACCTCAAAGCTGGGATAACGCTTGGGATATCGGTGCAATGTCTAATTATAATACAATCACTTCATTGGCTGAATCTCCAAAGCAAGAAGGTTTGATTTATGCTGGTACTGATGATGGTCTTATTCAGGTAACAGAGAATGGTGGTACTAGCTGGAAAAAAATTAATTTGAATAGCATTAAAGGATTACCGACTACACCATTTGTGAATGATGTTAGAGCTGATTTGTTTGATGCTAATGTTGTATATGCAGCATTAGATAATCATAAATATGGTGACTATAAGCCGTACATAATTAAAAGTAGTAATAAAGGAATAACTTGGACTTTAATTAATGGAGATTTACCAAAGAAGTTATTAATTTGGAGATTAGTGCAAGACCACATTAAGAAAGATTTGTTATTTGCTGCTACAGAGTTTGGAGTATATTTTACAAATGATGGCGGTAAAAAATGGATTGAATTAGAGGGAGGGATGCCTACAATACCAATTAGAGATATTACAATTCAACGTCGAGAAAATGATTTAGTTGCTGGGTCTTTCGGTCGAGGAATATTTATTTTAGATGATATTACACCAATTAGAAACTTTAATAAAAGCATAGCAACTGCTGAGGCAACATTATTCCCAATAAAAGATGCGAATTGGTATCGACAGTCAAGGAGAGTTGGAAGTCAAGGAGATGCAGAGTGGATTGCAAAGAACCCTCCTTTTGGTGCTAATTTCACCTATTTTATGGCAGACAAAATCAAATCAAAAAAAGACATAAGAAAAGAAAAAGACAGAGAAGATGGTGCTAAGTTTCCGGGTTGGAAAGCTCTTGAAGAAGAAAGTAGACAAAACGGACCTTCCGTTTTACTTATTATAAAAGATGGAAAAGGAAACGTTGTAAATACTGTAAACGGAACAAATAAAAAAGGTTTCAATAGAGTCAATTGGAGATTAAACTACCCTAGTAAAAGTGGTGAACGATTACAAGCACCAAGAGGTCGTGGTGGTTTTAGAGGCGGCGGAATAATGGTTACGCCTGGAAATTATACAGTTACTTTAGTGAAACGTGTTGATGGTGTAAATACGATGTTACAAGGTCCAGAATCATTTAAAGTTAAACCAGTGTTCAATGGTACTTTGCCTAGAAAATCGTTCAAGGAAATGGACAAATTTAGAGAGGCTACCTTTGCGTTCCAACAAGATTTAACCGCAACCAATATTGCTTTATCTAGAAGTCAGCAAACTGTTGAAGCTATGCTAAGAGCATTGAATAAAGCAACATCTCCTTCTGATGCTTTATTTAAAAGACTAAATGATGCCAAAATTGTATTATTAGATATTGACAAAGAGCTTCATGGGGATAAAATAAAAAGAGAAATTGGAGAAAGATCCAATCCAACTGCAAGTGAAGGAAATTCATTGGGTTGGAGAGCTTTAGGAAACACCTATGGCCCGACAGAAGAGCATAAGGGTCTTTTAAGTCGTGTTCAAAGTCAACTCAAGAGAGTAAAATCAAAATTGTTACATGTTATTAATTCAACACTTCCAGAACTTGAAAGTGCCTTGAAGAAAACCGGTGCTCCCTGGGTAGAAGGACAAGGGTTAATTAAAAATTAAACCATATCTAATAGATTATATAAAAAAAGCCCGAATAAAACGTTCGGGCTTTTTTTTAAATATTATCTTTTAATATTTGGGCTTGAAAGTTGAAAAAGCACTATTTCAATATGCAAAAAGGCGATACTTGTTTAACTTCTACGATATACCAGACAAGCTTTTTTTAGCTTCGCTTGAAGCATCAAAAATAGAATCACAACCATTCTCTAAAACTCCTTGCAACAACCCAAAGTTACCAAATGGTGCCATTAATTTGATCTTTTGCATTTGTTTATTTCTTAAAAGTCAAAACGTCCGACCTTCCTTTTTTGAAAATCTTATTGCTATTTCCTTTCCCTTTTCTCAATTCTTTTTGCTCTTCAAAAGACAATGAAGCAACTTCTTTACAGTATTCAGAACAACAGGTATTCATTTTTTCTGAACAAGATTTACATTGAATAAATAATAAGTGACATGCTTGGTTATCACAATTTACATGCTCATCAGAAGGCTCTCCACATTGGTGACAATTAGAAACAACATCATCCGTAATTCGTTCTGCTCTTCTATGATCAAAGACAAAGTTTTTACCTATAAATTTATTTTCTACCCCTTCATCTTTTACTTGACGTGTGTATTCTATAATTCCGCCTTCTAACTGAAAAACGTTTTTAAATCCTTTATGCTTGTAATATGCCGATGCTTTTTCACAGCGAATTCCGCCAGTACAATACATCAATAAATTTTTATCTTCTTTATTGTCTTTTAAATCTTCTTCAATAACATCTAAAGAATCTCTAAACGTATCAACATCTGGAGTTACAGCGCCATCAAAATGACCAATCTCACTTTCGTAATGATTCCTCATATCAACACAAACCGTGTTTGAATCTGCCAACATATCGTTGAATTCCTTTGCGTTTAAATGTACTCCGATATCGGTAACATCAAACGTTTCATCATTCAGTCCGTCAGCAACAATTTTGTTTCTAACCTTTACTTTCAGTTTTAAAAACGATTTATTGTCTTGTTCAACAGCAACATTTAACCGAATATCCTTTAAAAAAGAAATCGCGTCTAATTGTTCTTTAAGTAGTAAGAACTTTTCTGCAGGAACAGACATTTGAGCATTGATTCCTTCATTGGCAACATAGGTTCTACCAAGAACACCTAGTTGATCCCATTCTAGGAATAATTTATCTCTAAAAATTTGTGGGTTTTCTATCTGATAATATTGATAGAATGAAATAGTTAAACGATCCTTTCCGGCCTCGTCAATTAATGCAGCGCGTTCTTTTGCACTTAACTTATTGTACAGTTGCATGCTATACTTTTTTAGTTAAACAATAGTTTCTAATTCGTTGATAAACGACCTGTTTATAAACGTGCCACAAAACTACCACTTTTTAAGAAAACAGCCATAATGAAGCGTTTAATACTTAACATTTGTACTTATTTTGACTGATTTTAAACAAAACCATAACTTATCGCTATTAAAAAATACAAGTGATTGTTATTTTTCATAATCTTTGCACTTCATTCATAATTAAAAAGAACTAAAATGAGAGTTGCTGTTGTAGGCGCTACCGGAATGGTAGGAAGTGTAATGTTAAAAGTATTAGCCGAAAGAAATTTCCCTATAACTGAATTGATTCCTGTGGCATCTGAAAGATCTGTAGGTAAATTAATGACTTACAAAGGAAAAGAATATGCTATAGTAAATTTAGCAACTGCTATCGCAATGAAGCCAGATATTGCGTTGTTTTCTGCCGGAGGAGATACCTCTTTAGAATGGGCTCCGAAATTTGCTGAAGCAGGAACTACAGTTATTGATAATTCTTCTGCATGGAGAATGGATCCTACAAAAAAACTAGTGGTACCAGAAATTAATGGTGATGTATTAACGACTGCTGATAAAATTATTGCCAACCCTAATTGTTCTACAATTCAATTGGTAATGGCATTAGCGCCTTTGCATAAAAAATATACTATGAAACGTGTGGTTATTTCTACCTATCAATCTGTTTCTGGAACTGGTGTGAAAGCGGTGAAACAATTAGATAATGAAGAAGCTGGAATTGAGGGTGAAATGGCGTATCCGTATCCAATTGGAAGAAATGCATTGCCTCATTGTGATGACTTTTTAGAAAATGGATACACAAAAGAAGAAATGAAATTGGTAAAAGAGCCTAAGAAAATTTTACGTGATGCTTCTTTTTCTGTAACTGCTACTGCTGTTAGGATTCCGACTGCAGGTGGACATTCAGAAGCTGTAAACGTTCAATTCAAAAATGATTTTGAGTTGGCTGATGTTCGTCAAATCCTAAGTAAAACTGACGGAATAATTGTGCAAGATGATGTAGCAAATAACGTGTATCCAATGCCAATTACTGCTCATGATAAAGATGAAGTTTTTGTTGGTAGAATTCGTAGAGACGAATCTCAAGAAAACACATTAAACCTTTGGATTGTTTCTGACAACTTACGTAAAGGTGCTGCTACAAATACAATTCAGATTGCGGAGTATTTAGTTGCAAATAATTTGATACACGTTACTGCTTAAGCATATTTCCTTTATATAAAAACAAAAAATCCCCGAGAAATTTCTCGGGGATTTTTTATTTCTGTACCTTTAAAACATCTCTTATTATTTGTTCTAATTGTGCTTTTGGCAAAGCTCCATTTGCCATTTCTGGCTGCCCTTCCATAGGACAAAAAAGCATTGCAGGGATACTTTTAATTCCGAAAGCAGCAGATAATTCTTGTTCTGCTTCAGTATCTACTTTGTAGATCTTGATTTTATCTCCATACTCTTCACTTAATTGCTCTAAGATTGGAGCTAAAGATTTACAAGGTCCACACCAATCAGCATAAAAATCGATAAACACCGGCACATCTCCTTCAAATTTCCACTCTTTATTCTCTTCAAAATTGAAAACCTTTTTTAAAAAGGTTTCTTTCGTTAAATTTTCTGTCATTTAAAATATTTTATTAGTGCAAATGTAGTCGATATTTATCAACAAAAATTACAGCTTATCAACTACATAAAACCCAATTCATTGTTTTTTAGTACCTTAACAATTCAACTATTAATTAATCCTTAATTTTTTTATTATGAACACGGTAAACACAGTAGCTAGGTACCTTTTAGGAATCGCAATGTTAGTTTTTGGAGCTAACAAGTTTTTACATTTTATGCCCAGCCCAGAATTACCCGAAGCAGCTGGTGCTTTTCTGGGAACATTAGCGGGAAGCGGTTATATTTTTCCAATATTAGGAGGCGCTTATATTATTGCAGGGCTTTGCTTGGTGTTAAATAAAGCCGTGCCATTTGCTTTAATTGTTTTAGTGCCCGCTTCTATCAATATTGTTGCATTTCATTTAGTATATGCTCCTGATGGAATCTTATTTGGTGCCATTGTAGCGGCATTAAATTTATTTTTAATTTACGCAAACTGGAATCGATTTAAATCTCTTTTTGAATAATTGAAACATTAAAATTTATCAAAACCTTTTTTGTTTGTAACAAAAGAGGTTTTTTTTGTACTAACTTGTGTGACAATTATATAATACTTTCAAAGTAAAATCATGAGAAAATCAACCAAAAAAATTATGTTGCTTTCTTCTCTAGCTATACTATCAGCTAGTATTTCATGTAAAAGTGATAAAGTAGAAGAAAAAATACCTGGAATAGCCATTGAAAACATGGATACATCTGTAAAACCAACAGATGATTTCTTTAGACACGTAAACGGAACCTGGATAGATTCAACTGAAATTCCTGACGATCAAACTTCTTGGGGAGGTTTTAATCAACTTCGTAAAAAAACAGATGGAGATGTTTTAGCCATCTTAAATAAAGCAATTAAAGAAAGAGATTTTCCAAAAGTAAAAGATGCTAAAGGAAATGTAATTGATTCTGATCAAGAAAAAGCAGTAAACTATTACGAAAGTATAATGGATACTGTTACTAGAAACAAACAAGGTAAAAACCCTATTAAACCTTTCCTTGCCAAAATAAATGAAATCAAAAGCAAAAAAGATGTAGAAAACTATATTACAAACATGGCTCCATATGATGTTGGTGGGTTTTATGGTTTTGGTGTTTTTAATGATTTAAAGAACAGTAGTGTAAACGCTGGGTATTTAGGTGCTGGAGGATTGGGTTTATCTAGAGATTATTATGTTGATGCTAAAGTAAAAGACAAGCTAGAAAAATACCAAGAATTTGTAGCTAAAATGTTACAAGAATTTGGTGATGATCAAACTACAGCAAAAAAGAACGCTGCTATTATTGTTGCTTTTGAAGCTAGTTTGGCAAAACCAATGATGACCAAAGAAGAACGTAGAGATATTCGTAAAATTTACAACCCAATGACAGTTGCTGAGCTTCAAAAAATGGCTCCAGCAATAGATTGGTCTGCTCACTTAAAAGGAATAGGTGTTAAAGGAATTGATAAAGTTATTGTTACAGATCCTGGTTATTTTAAAGCCATGAGTAACATCTTTAAAACACGTTCTGTAAATGATATTAAATTATTATTACGGTGGAATACTATTAATAACTCTTTAAGTACATTAACAACGGATTTAGAAAAAGAAAATTGGAGTTTCTATAGCAAAACAATGCGTGGTGCTAAAAAGCAACGTCCAAGAGATGAGCGTGCTTTAGGAAACTTGAATGGTGCTGTTGGAGAAGCTTTGGGTAAATTATATGTAGATGCTAAGTTTCCTCCAGAAGCTAAAAAGAAAGCCAAAGAAATGATTGATAATGTAATGCTAGGTTTTGAAGCTAGAATTGCACAATTACCTTGGATGAGTGAAGAGACAAAACAAAAAGCATTAGAAAAATTACATAAATTAACGGTTAAAATTGCATACCCAGATAAATGGAAAGACTATTCAGAATTACAAGTTAAAGGCTTAAAAGAAGGAGGTACTTATTTTGAAAATGCTATAAATGTTACTAAATGGAACTATGATAAAAACATGGCTAAATTAGGTGAAAAAGTAGATAGAACAGAATGGGGAATGTCACCTCAAACAGTAAACGCTTACTTTAATCCGGTAAACAATGAAATCGTTTTTCCAGCGGCAATTTTACAACCTCCTTTCTATGACTACAAAGCAGATGAAGCTGTAAATTATGGTGGAATTGGAGCTGTTATTGGGCATGAAATTTCTCATAGTTTTGATGATTCTGGTTCTCGTTTTGACGGAGATGGAAATCTTAATAACTGGTGGACTGATGAGGATTTGAAGAAATTTAAAGTTGTAGGAGGTAAATTAATCAAACAATACAGCGATATTATTGCTATTGACAGCATGCACTTAAACGGAGAATTTACTTTAGGGGAAAATATTGGTGACTTAGGTGGTGTACAAGCCGCTTATGAAGGTTTACAAATTTTTCTCACCAAAAATGGAAGACCATCTGATATTGATGGGTACACTCCTGAGCAACGTTTTTTCTTATCTTGGGGAACCATTTGGAGAACTAAAATGCGTGATGAAGCGTTGAAGAACTTAATCATGACAAACACGCACGCTCCTGGAATGTACAGAGCTTATATGCCTTTAAAAAATGTTGATGCTTTTTATAAAGCTTTTGATGTAAAAGAAGGAGATAAAATGTATTTAAAACCAGAAAATAGAGTTAGAATCTGGTAGATTCAAAGACTTTTTAAGTATTAAAATCAGTAAGAAAGTGTTGATCTAAAAATTTAAAACCGACACTTTCGTGTCGGTTTTTTTTATGTTCTAAAAATGTCTCTTCTTACATAGACTAAACTATATAAAATTATACTTTTGTACTATGCTATCTGTAAACACAATTTCTTTTCAATATGATGCTGATATCCCAGTATTGCAAAACATCAATTTTAAACTTGAAAAAGGAGAACATTTATGTGTCATGGGAGAAAGTGGCTGCGGGAAATCTACTTTATTAAAAGCCATTTATGGGGTATTGGATTTAAATGAAGGAACAATCTTTTGGAATGAAACAGAAATATTAGGACCAAAAGAACACCTCGTTCCCGGAATGGATTTCATCAAATTTGTTGCTCAGGATTTTGACTTAATGCCTTTTACTACGGTTACAGAAAACATTAAGAAGTTTTTGTCTCGTTTTTACCCCGAAGAATCTCAAAAAAGAACGGAAGAATTACTTGAGGTGATTGAAATGACTGAGTTCGCTGATGTAATGGTAAAAAACTTGAGCGGCGGTCAAAAACAGCGTGTTGCCATTGCTAGAGCTTTAGCAAAAGAGCCAGAAATCATCTTATTAGATGAACCTTTTAGTCAGATAGACAACTTTAAGAAAAACTCGCTTAGAAGAAAGCTTTTTAACCACTTAAAAGAAAAAGAAATTACTTGTATCGTTGCCACTCATGATGGTGATGATGCCTTATCTTTTGCTGATAAAATGTTGGTGATTAAGAATAACACATCAATAGCATTAGATAAACCTATTGATATTTACAGCAATCCAAAAAACAAATACATTGCTTCTTTATTTGATGATGTCAATGAGATTAAAATGAATGGTAAAACACAGTTATTGTATCCACATCAAATAAGTATTGTTGATGGCTTAGGTGATAAAGCAACTGTTTTACAAAGCTATTACAAAGGTTTCTTTTGGTTGATAGAAGCTGAGTTTAAAGGTCAAAAAGTGTACATTAAACATGCTACAAAAATAACAGTCGGTAAACGTATTTTCTTTTCTATAAGTACTTAAAGCACTTCTTTAACAGTAATTGTTATTCCATTAAAAGTGATGGTTTCATCTTCTAGTTTTCCTAACAACAATTTACCTATTGGAGAAGAAACCGAAATCGCAAAATAATTTGTGTTTGCAACTGTTAGTTGCCCTGCGCTAATGCTTAAAAAATAAGTTGCCTTTCCTGTCTTAATAATACTTCCTAAACTAGCAACCTTAGATGTTTTAGAAACAGCAATCTTAGCAAGTGTTTCTTTCATTAACGAAATCCCGCTTAATTGTTGCCCCGCTTTTTCCATCTCTAACTGCAACATTGCACGTCCTGTTTCATGCTTATCACCAGCAGAACTTTTTGTTTCTGATTGTAATGCTTTTTGATTGGAAGTAATTGTGTCTTGAACTGTTTGCAAACGTTTGTTTACAAAGTGTTGACATTGGTTGTATAATTCTTCTTTAAGATTCATTCTCTATAGTAAAAGCAAAAGCTCCGTAATTTCCATGATGAGAAATTGAGCAAGAACTGGTCAATAATTTTTCTTTGTGATAATATGAAGGTGCGCCTACAAAAGATTTTCTTTGTTCTATTTCTTGATGTAAAACCCCTGTTTCTTCGGCAAGTTTTAACTTGATATCTTTATCAATCGTTTGAGGTGAACCAATAGAAGAAAAGATCCTTAACCCCTCCTTCTTTTCTTCTGAGAGTGTATAGATATAAAAAGTATTTAAGAATGTTGTCGTGTAAAATTCAAGAGTATCAAAAGATACAATTCCTATATCTTCAGAAACGACAGTACATTCAAATTTTTGTGGAGCAAAAAACCTTTTCTGATGTTTTTGTGTATAACATTTGTAAGCCGCTTCTTTCATGCTCCAAAACAACCAAACTTTTAAAAATGGGTTTTCAGAATTTAAAATTTCTTTTTGCTCTTTTTGTGTAAATTGTTTTTCTAAAAAACCTTTTCGTTGCCAGTTGCTCTCAATTTTTGCAAGCTGTAAATCAACGATATCGTTTCCAATCATTAGGCTGATTTTTTTTCTTGAATAATTACTACAACCGATTTTATAGTCAGCATTTTTTCCATAGAATCGTTGTCTATTATTATATCAAATTCATCTTCAACATCTAACACAATATCAACCAAGTTCGCTGAGTTTATTTCCAAGTCGCTCATAAAATCTGTAGCTTCAGATAAGTTATTGAAAGCTTCTTCATCCTGAATATATGGCTTCACAATGGTTGTCAATTTTATTATAATTTCTTCTTTTGTCATTTTATTTTGAATATTTTTTAAACATAACACAAGCATTTACATCACCAAAACCAAAACTAGCTTTTGCAATAATGTTTAGTTCTTTTTGAATCATTTTAGTAGGAATTTTCTCTGTAGAAATCAATTCAGAAATTTCTGAATGTACATCTTCACAATTGATGTTCGGAAAAACAAATTGTTCCTTAATTTGCAATACAGAAGCAACAGACTCAATAGCTCCTGATGCAGCTAAACAATGTCCAACCATTGATTTTAATGAATTTATATAAGGGAAATCTGCTCCGTTTCTTTGGAGTGCTTTTGTCCAGTTTTCTATTTCTAAGCTGTCTTTTGAAGTTGCTGTTAAATGACCATTTATTGCATCAATTTCTGAGGAAGAGATTTCTGCATCTAATAATGCGTCAGTAATACATTTTTGAACTGCTTCTGCATTTGGAGCAGTAAGTGTTCCTCCATTTCTTTGTCCTCCTGAATTAATATTCCCTCCCAAAACCTCTGCATAAATAGCTGCTTTTCTTTCTATGGCACTTTCTAAAGATTCTAAGACTAACGCTCCTGCTCCGCTTCCAGGAACAAACCCTGAAGCTGTTTCACTCATTGGTCTTGATCCTTTTTCTGGAGTTTCGTTGTGTTTATAAGACATAACGCGCATTGCATCAAATCCTCCCCAAGTATACAAACTGCTGTCGCTAGAACTACCTACTAACATTCGTTTAGCTTTTCCATTTTTAATACGTTCAAAACCTAGCAACAACGCTTCTGTTCCTGTTGTGCATGCAGATGAATTTGTAGTGACTTGATTACCAAAACCTAAAATTCCACCTAAATAGGCAGAAATCCCACTCGCCATGGTTTGAACAACAGAAGTGCTTCCTAAACGTCTTACTTTTTGATCATCAATTTTATAAATCGCCTCTCTAAACTTCTCTATTCCTGAGGTTCCGGTTCCAAAAATCAATCCTGAATCATAATCCAAACTTGAATTTTCATCTACTGAAAAACCTGCATCTTTCCATGCATCAATTCCGGCTATACAACCATATAAAATAGAGGTGCTATTAAGCCCTCGTAATTGTAATGGTGTAAGGTATTCAAGTTTTTTTTCTTCTGATATTTCTGGAATTCCACCAATACAACATGAAAAACCCTTGTCTTTTAAGTTTTGGTGAAATGCAATCCCTGAAGTTCCAGATTTTATAGCTTTTGTGAATTCTTGTAACCCAACTCCATTTGGTGCTACAACTCCTAAGCCAGTAATTACAACTCTATTATTCACTTGCGTTGAACTCATATTCGTAATTTTTTAGCGATGACCATTCCCGAAATAGTTCCTCTACAAACCAGTTCATTTTGTTCATTCATCATTTTCACAGCACATTTTAGTTTGTCAAATCTAAAATATACTTTCTCTGAAGTAACTGTTACTTTTTCTCCAGGATACACAGGTAAAAAGAAATCCACTACATTAGAAGTTAACGCAATCTGTGGTTTATTTCCTGATAAAATTTCATTTTTTAATAAATAAATACCCAAACAAACAACACCAATTTGGGCCATGGTTTCGGTTAAAATAACACCTGGCGTAATTGGGTTTTCTTTAAAATGTCCTTCATAAAAAAAGGCCTCTTCTAAAAATGTATAATTTCCTTTAATTCCTGTTTCTGAAACCTCTGTGAGTTCATCAACAAACAAGAAAGGTTTTTTATATGGAAGGTTTTTTATGATTTCGTTTCTTTTCATTTGATGTTTTTTACCACTCCAATAAGATTCTTTGTGCAGAAAAACCTGGGCCAAAGCTTAGCATTAAACCTCTTTCTCCTTTGGCAGGGTTTCTATCCATAAATCGCTCTAAAACATACAAAACTGTTGCGCTAGACATGTTTCCATACAAACGTAAAACTTCTTTTGTATCGTCTATGTTTTTTCCTAAAACCCCGAATAGGTCTTCTACGGTTTGCACTATTTTTTTTCCTCCTGGATGAAAAATCAAATGATTTACATCTTGTATCGTTAAATTGTTTCGTTCTAAAAACGGATGTACAATGGCAGGAAAATGGTCTGAAATTTTTTGAGGAACTTCCTTGTCCAAAATCATTTGTAACCCAGTATTTACCAAGTTAAAACCCATCATCTGTGTAGCATCATAAAAATGATACATGGCTTCATCTATAATTTCTGGGCCTTTATCTTCTTCATAAGAAGACAAAATTACGCTTGATGCTCCATCACCAAAAATAGCAGCACTGACAATGTTTGTCATCGAGTAATCCTCTAATTGAAACGTTGCTGTTGGTGCTTCTACAGCAACCACTACAGCTCTTTTGTTTGGGTTTGATTTCAAGAAGTTTTTTGCGTAAATAATACCTGAAACTCCTGCAGCACAGCCCATTTCTGTTACTGGCAAACGCACAATATCTTGTTTCATTTGCAATGAATTAATCAAGTATGCATCCATGGAAGGAATCATTATTCCCGTACAGCTCACTGTAATTATATAATCTATATCTGTGGGTTTTAAATTCGCTTTCTCAAGTGATTTTTTAAGTGATTTCTCTGCTAATTTTACAACTTCCCTTGCGTAAATATTATTTTTCTCTTCAAAAGAAGTCGCTATAAAAACCTCTTCAGGATCCATGATTGAATACCGCCTATCAACGCCAGCTCCTTCAAAAAGCTTGATTACTTTTCGTTGAAACCGCACATCTTGATGCTGCATCCAAAGTTTTACAAAAGGAATAATATCTTTAGTTTCTCTATAATACTCTGGCAATTGTTTTGCTACAGATGTTATTTTTACTGCCATTTATTTTTGAATTATCCATTGAAAACGGAATGCCCATTTCCAATCAATTTGTGGTTTTGTATTTAATTTTTGAGAGATTCTCACTAAGTCTTTTCGCTTAAAACCGCGCAAAACAGAAATCAATCCATCATTAATAATCATTTTATTTTTAATAAAAAGAGACAATAACATAAATAAGTAATACGCCAATTTATGCCTGTGTAAATCGTTTACAATGATTGCTTTTCTTGTCTGCTTTAAAGTACTGGTTAGAAATGAAACCAATTGTTCTTCTTTAAAATGATGCAAAAACAAGGTCGATAAGACAATGTCAAATTCTCGCTTTTTAAAATCATTAGAAAAAATATCTTCTGTTTGAAACGTCAATTCATTAAAGTCTTCTGATAGTTCATTTGCATACTCCATTGCTGTTGGATTTGCATCTACTCCTAACAACTTCATTTTATATCCTTTTTTCCGACCAAACTTGGCAACATCGCGTAAAATATCTCCATGCCCACAACCAATATCTACAATCGTAATTTCTTGCTCTTTTGGATGCTTTTTTAAAACCTTTTTTAAGGCATTTACAGTTACTAGATTTCCGCCCAACCAACGGTTTATTTTTTCTAACTTATCTAAGGTGTCTCGCAATAATTCCCCTCCAATAGTGAAATCATCCATCATTTCTTCTTGATCGGTTCGTTCATTTGTGCTGATAAAAAATTCCATTAAATTTTCATTGGTTTACCATGAGTTTGTTTGATGATTATAGGTAATAAAAAAGGCAGCTTTTTTAAAACTTGTAGCAAAATTTCTGCAATGGTGTCTTTTCTAAATAACATTGCAATAAAATGCCCTACTTTTAATCTCATTTTAAAATTTTTATTCCATTCTCTAATATAGGATTTTTCTAGTTCTTTTCTGGTTGAAATTTTACCGTCAAAGTAATCTAATAACAAACTTGATGCTATTTGTGCACTTCGAATTGCCATGCTCATTCCATTTCCACAAAGCGGATGAATCATTGCAGCAGAATCTCCACACATCAACAGGTGATTTTCTACAGGGCTTTTAGTTTCAAATGAAATCTGACCGATAGTTAGTGGTGCTTCAAAAACAGTCGTTGTATTTTTAAAAAGTTCTTTTAAAAATTGATTCTTGAATACAACTTGTTCTTGAAAATCTTCTATATTTTTATATTCTTTAAAAGAAGAGAAGTTGGTGATGTAACACAGGTTGATATGATCTTTTTCCACTTTAGAAACCCCACAATATCCTCCTTTAAAATTATGAAGAGCTACGGTGTTTTCTTTAAAAGTTCCTTTTACATGCATTTTTACACCTAAATAAGGCGATTTATGTTTAATAAAATTACGCTGCATTTTAACATCTAACATAGACCGTTTTCCAAAAGCACCAATAGCCATTTTTGATGTAAACGTTTCATTTTCTTTTGTTTCAATAGAAAACTCTTCCTCTTTAAAAGTA
>JBLFXB010000041.1:0-19445 GCA_047611925.1 Polaribacter sp. | reverse complement strand
ATAGAACCACGCAAGGTATCCTGTTTTGTAAACTTGTTTTCTTGTGAGTTTACAGATATTGCAATCAAAAGAAATCCAATAATAACGATAAATTTATTTTTCATAATAGCGATAATAATGTGCGAAAGTTATGGTTTTTGAACGCTATTTTCAAGCGCTTTGTCTAAATTTTTATATATAAAATAAAACCCTGAATTTTCTATTTTTTCAGAAGAGATTCTGCTTCCTGTAGTTAGTATAATAGACATTTCTCCAAAAAGAAGTTGTAAGAGAAAGCTCGGTATTCCAAGGGGAATATATAATTTTTTTGTTTTTTTTGCAAGTGTTTTAGCAAAACTAAAACTGGTTTGTGTTTCTGGGGCAACCGCATTGTAAATTCCAGTAAACGTATTGTCTTCAATTGCTTTTATAAACAAATTTGTAAGGTCTTCAATATGAACCCAAGGGATGTAGTGTTTGCCATTCCCAATAGGATTGATTGCAATTGGCGTATTCATTTTAGACAATGCTCCTCCATTTTTAGAAAGTACAATTCCGGTTCTGAGTATTGTTGTAGGAATTTGCAAGTCATTAAAAGCGAGACTCGCTTGTTCCCATTGTTGACAAACGTTTCCTATAAAATCTGTTGCTGCAGGATCTGATTCTTTAAAGATGTTTTCTGAAGTAATTGCGCCATAATAACCAATTGCAGAGGCAGCAATAAATCCTTTTAAAGGTGTTTTTAATTGTTTGACTTTGTTGAAGAGTAGCGCAGTAGATTTGATTCTGCTATCCATAATTTCTTGTTTCCTTTTAGGTGTCCACCGTTTTTCTGCTATACCAGCACCCGCCAAGTGAATAATATATTCAACATCTATAAATGCTTTTTCATCTATTTCATTATTGGCAATGTTCCAGTAAAATTCGGTTGCTTTTTTAGGGTTTCTACTTAAAATACGAACTGTGTAGTTCATGTCAACCAGTTTTTGCTGTAGTAATTGACCAACTAAACCCGTTCCTCCAGTAATTAAAATATTCATCATGTTGTAAAGTTAGAAAAAAGGAATGTTAAAAAATAGTGTATATAAATAAAAACATAAATGGTATAAATTAAAGCAATGTGAATCTTTTTTATACGACCAATGAAAAGAGTATTTTTATAGGATAATGAAAAAAACAAAAAGAAAGGGATTCGTTTTTAAAACGTACGAAGCGAAACATCAGTCGCCATTTGAAAAACTATTTGAAATTTTCAAAGAGTTAATTACGCATACTTCTGGAGATTTTGATGAAGCGATAGATTGGTTGCGTCAATTAGATATCGAATATAAATTGACAGATGAGAATTATACCATTGATGATTTTATTGATGATTTAAAAAAGAAAGGGTATATAAAAGAAGAAATTGATGGAAACGGAGTCGGCGGAACTAAGATTACAGCAAAAACGGAAAGAGCAATTCGACAACAAGCATTAAATCACATTTTTGGAAACATAAAAAGAAGCGGCTCTGGAAATCATAAAAGTAAAAGTCAAGGTTTAGGTGATGAGCATACAGGCGATTTTAGAGGGTATCAATTTGGTGATTCTTTAGATAAGGTTTCCGTAACGGAGAGTATTAAAAATGCGCAGATTAATCACGGAATTCATGATTTTAATTTAACAGAAGAAGATTTAGTTGTTGAAGAAACCATGCATAAATCTCAAATGAGTACGGTGTTGATGATTGACATTAGCCATAGTATGATTTTGTATGGAGAAGATAGAATAACACCTGCAAAGAAAGTAGCCATGGCATTGGCAGAGTTGATAACGACAAGATATCCTAAAGATACCTTAGATATTATTGTTTTTGGAAATGATGCTTGGTCTATTAAAATTAAAGATTTGCCGTATTTAACTGTGGGGCCTTATCATACAAATACAGTTGCAGGATTACAATTGGCAATGGATTTACTTCGAAGAAAACGAAATACCAACAAACAAATTTTTATGATCACAGATGGAAAACCAAGTTGCTTGCGTTTGCCAGACGGACAGTATTATAAGAATAGCAATGGTTTGGATGCATATATTGTAAACAAGTGTTATGCAATGGCGCAACAAGCAAGAAAATTACACATTCCGATTACTACATTTATGATTGCTCAAGATCCCTATTTAATGCAATTTGTAAGGGCATTTACAAAAGCCAATCAAGGAAAAGCTTTTTATACAGGACTAAAAGGGTTGGGAGAGATGATTTTTGAGGATTACGAAACAAACAGAAAAAAAAGAATTAAAGGATAAAAATAAGTGACAAGGTTGCAGCGTGAAAAACGCCAAACATTGTTTCTGACACTATAAGATATGAGCAGAAGTAACATAAATACATTAGGGGAATTAGTAAAATCAGGATATACATCTAGGTCTATAAAAGACGAGTTAAGGGAAAACCTTATTCGTAAAATAAAGAATAAAGAAACCACTTTTGAAGGAGTTCATGGGTATGAAAACACGGTAATTCCACAACTAGAAAGAGCAATTTTAAGTCGACATAATATTAATTTACTTGGCTTAAGAGGACAGGCGAAAACACGTTTGGCGCGGTTGATGTTGAATTTATTAGATGAGTATATTCCGGTTGTAACAGGTTCAGAAATTAATGATGATCCGTTGCAACCCATTTCTCGCTTTGCGATTGAATTGATAAAAGAAAAAGGAGCTGAGACACCTATTTATTGGATGCATCGAAAAGAGCGTTTTGCAGAGAAATTGGCCACTCCAGATGTTACTGTTGCAGATATTATTGGTGATGTAGACCCTATAAAAGCGGCCAATTTAAAGTTGAGTTATGCAGATGATCGTGTAATTCATTATGGAATGATTCCAAGAGCAAATCGTTGCATTTTTGTAATCAATGAGTTGCCAGATTTACAAGCTAGAATTCAGGTTGCTTTGTTCAATATCTTACAAGAAGGAGACATTCAAATTCGAGGATTTAAATTGCGTTTAGCCTTAGATATGCAGTTTGTTTTTACTGCCAATCCAGAAGATTATACAAATAGAGGAAGTATTGTTACACCGTTAAAAGATAGAATTGGTTCTCAGATTTTAACGCATTATCCAGAAGATATTGAAACAGGGAAACGAATTACCCAACAAGAAGCAGCATCAATACTAAGTCAAAAGGATGCTATTTTTGTTCCAGAATTGGTAAAGGATTTGTTAGAGCAGATTGTTTTTGAAGCTAGAGAAAGTGAATATATAGATTCAAAAAGTGGTGTAAGTGCCCGTTTGAGTATCTCCGCTTTTGAGAATTTGTTAAGCACGGCAGAAAGGAGAGCGTTATTTTCTGGAGATAAAAAAACAACCATTCGTTTGAGTGATTTTAACGGGATTATTCCGGCAATAACAGGTAAAGTAGAATTGGTGTATGAAGGAGAACAAGAAGGTGCTGAAGCAGTCGCAGAAACGCTAATTAGTAGAGCTATAAAAACGTTGTTCCCTACAATTTTTCCGGAAATTAAAAAATTAGAAAAACAAGAAGCAGAAACACCTTATGACGAAATTATATCTTGGTTTTTTAATAAAAATGGAGATTTTGAAATCTTAAATGATTTAAAAGAAAAAGAGTACAGGTTACTATTAGATAACATTTCTCCTTTAAATGATTTGATAGCAGAATATGCGCCTAAAACATCAAAAGAGGAAAGTTACTTCCTAAAAGAATTTGTGCTTTGGGCATTGGTAGAATTTGATAAGTTGTCAAAACATAAATTTACAGAAGGAACTCAGTTTAGTGATCCCTATGGGAGTTTTATAAACGGAATCTAAACAATTTTAGTCACTACATTAATTGTATTGTGAAAGGTTTTATGAACAGGACACTTGTCAGCAATCTTTAGAATTCTTTCTAGTTGTTTGCTGTCTAAGTTTCCTGTTAATTTTATTTCTCGAAGAAAGGTGTCAATTTTAGAGCTTGTGCTTTCACAGTTATTGCAATCATCTGCATGTATTTTATCATAGCTTGTATGTACTTCTACATTTTCTACATGCCAGTTTTTTCGTTTTGCATACATCTGAATGGTCATCGCTGTACATGCAGATAATCCTGCAGAAACCAACTCGTAAGGTGAAGGGCCATAATCATTTCCACCAAAACTTGTAGGCTCATCGGCCATCATATAATGGCTTCCAACTTTCATTTGTGTAGAAAAACCATCTTCAGCATTTAAACTAGCAATTACTTGATGTGCTGTTTTTAAATTTTCAGTAGTTGGAATGTTAATGTATCGTTTTGTCCAATTGGCAATTAAATTCCCAACATACAAAGAATCTTCTTTTTTTAGAAGTAAATGATCCGCACCATCAATAGAAACAAAGCTCTTTGGGTGTTTGGCCGCCATGTAAATTTCTTCTGCGTTTTTAATTTCTACGGTAGTGTCTTGTGGTGAGTGTATGATCAATAATGCTTTTCCTAAATTCTTAGCTATTTCGGGTAAATATTGTGCTTCAAGATCATCTAAAAATTGCTTTTTGATGGTGAATTCTCTTCCACCTAGATCGACTACCGCTTTACCATTTGCTTTTATTTCGTGAATATTGCTACGCAATAAATTCTGAACATGTTTAGGGTTTGAAGGAGTTCCAATGGTAGCAACCGCTTTTATAGAGTTTATTTTAGCTGCTGCAAAAATAGCCGCTGCACCACCTAAAGAATGCCCAATAATTACAGTTGGGGCAGTAAAATTTTCTGTTAAAAAATTGGCTGCACTAATCAGGTCTTCTACATTTCCAGAGAAATTAGTGTTTTCAAAATCACCATCACTTTCTCCCAAACCAGTAAAATCAAATCGTAAAACTCCAAAACCATTAGCGGTTAACGCTCTACTAATGTTTTTAACAGCGGATAGGTTTTTATTACAGGTAAAACAATGTGCGAAAATTGCAAAATTATGAGGTTTTTGATTTAAAGGAAGCTCTAGCCGTCCTTTTAATTCTTGATTTTCACGGTTTAAAAAGGTTACTTTCTGGATATTCATTTATAGATTGTTTTATCCCTTTTGTCGAAATACTTTTAAATACTTTCAAGAAATAAATCTACCAATCTCCTCTTGATTTTAGGTTCTGTTCACAAAGCTTCAGAATCTCTGTAATGCGTTTTTCTCTTGTTACCTCTCGCTTTGCTTGATTAAGCCAACCCAAATAGTTTTTCCTGTAGGATGGTGCAAAATTTTGGTAATTATTAAATGCAGTAGTATTTTTGTTAAACTTAATTTGCAATTCTTTAGGGATTATTAAGTTTTCGACCTCATCTAAGGCAATCCAAGAACCATTTTCTTTGGCAATTTCTATTTTCTCAATTCCGTTTGCATGCATTAAATTAGCTGAAAATAATTCCTTTAAGTATTTTTTATTCAATGCACTCCAAACACTTTTTGGGTTTCTTGGAGAAAAATACTGTTGTCGCTTTCCGTTGCCTAAACTCTTTACAGTAGAATCTATCCAACCAAAACACAAAGCTACTTTTACAGCTTCTTCCCAGCGCATACTTTCTTCTTTGTTTTCTACTTTGTAGAATATCAAATACACGCCATTAAATGCTGAATAGTTTTCTGCTAGCCAAGAGCGCCATTCTATATGATGTTTAAAATATAGCAAAGGTTTTTCTACCATTTTCTAATAATCTTAGAAGGAAAGACCACAACACTTTCATGACCATTTTCACCGACTGCTGCAACTCCAAAAAAGAAATTATCAATTACAATGCCTTTTAATAAAAATTGAGAAACATCACCTACATAGCGGCTGTTATCCCAAGTAGGAGAAGTAGTGTCCCTCCAGTATATTTTGTATCCTTTTGCGTCATCCACTTTATCCCATTGTAATTTTACAGAAGCTTCTACAATTCCGCCTATTCCAACATTTTTTGGTGATGGTGGAGCAGAAGCTAATCCTGCCATGGTAATTGCATTTACAGCGGTTAGTTTTTTTGCATACCCAAAATTTACATGTTCAAATGTATCTCCGTATGTAATCCCGTTTTCTACTCTAATATCTTGATGTTGTTGGGTGTAATTTTCATGTGCTTCCATAATTCTGATTCCGGCAAACCCCACATCATTAAAAGGTCTGTGATGTCCACCACGTCCAAATCTGTCCAAACGATAAATCATCATTGGGTTCATTTCTGGCATATACGTTTTGGTCATTTTATGTATATAACGTGCTAATTGACGAGAAATCCCATCTACTTCACCACCATAAAAACGTCGCGATTTACGTTGTTTTTCAGTTTCATTTGCAGGAACTGGTTCAGAGAAAATTCGAAACGAACGATTGTCAATTACGCCATCAACTCCAGTGATATTTCCAATCATATCATTGTTTAGAACACCAATCATATCCCAATTGTTGTCTTTTGCATATTTTGCCAATCCAGCACCACCAAATAAGCCTTGTTCTTCTCCAGAAAGACCAACATAAATAATGCTGTTTTCAAATGTGTAGTTAGATAAAACTCTAGCGGCTTCAATAGTTCCTGCCATTCCAGAAGCGTTGTCGTTTGCTCCAGGAGATGTATCGGTAAAGTTATTTGGATCTGAAACACGAGAGTCAATATCTCCGCTCATAATAATATATCTATTTGGGTACTTTGTTCCTTTTTGGATGGCTACTACATTGACAATTTCTACATCGTGAACAATACGTTTTCCGGTGCCTTTTTTTATGAAATTTTTCTGATAAAAGACAGAAAGACAATTGTTACAGTCAGTAGAAATGTTTTCGAATTCTGACTTTATCCAACGTCTAGCAGCTCCAATTCCACGTGTATCTGAAAGGGTGTCACTTAAGGTATGGCGTGTCCCAAAATCGACTAAGGTTTTGATATTTTTTTGAATTCGATCAGCAGAAACGGCATCAATAATATCGTAAATATTTTGGTCTGTTTGTGAAAATGTAAGAAATGAAATAAAAAGAAATTGAAGAATTAGAAGTTTTTTCATGATAAATATATTGAACGACTAATGTATAAAAAATAAAACCACTTCTGTTAAGAAGTGGTTTTATTGAGTTGAATTGTAAAAAAGAGTTTATGCTTCTTTGTCCATTTTTTTAGTTAGATTAAAACCAACTAATAAAGCAGCTCCAGCACTTATTAAAACACATGCTGCAAAAACTTCTTCTTGTAAGTTAAAGCTGTTGTATAATACAGAACCCATCGCCATTCCAAAGCCAATACCGATAAGTAATAAAGCGATGTTTAATAAAAAAACTTTTGCAAAAGACGAAGAGCCTTTTCTTCTTTCTCCTTGCATAAATATTTTTGCGTCTACTCCTTTTTCTATTAAAGCTAACCTTTCTTTATTACGTGTAGAAAAGAATAAATAAAAAATTCCAAAAATTGTTCCAAAAATTACTGCTAATACTGCTACTTCCATTTTTTTTATGTTTAAATTTTAATGATTATTTTTAATGCGTTCATTCCATATGACTGATACTTTTAAATAAAGGTTACAAAAAAAATAAAAATAATTTTTTTACGATATTATGTAACCTAAATACATTCATAGGAGTCAAAGATAATAATGACTAACAAAACTGACGAAAACTATATTGAGCTAACCTTAAAAGGTGATGCAAATGCTTTTGCTTTTCTTATAGAAAAGTATAAGGACATGGTATTTACATTGGCAGTGAAAATTGTAAAGAGTAGAGAAGATGCAGAAGAGGTTTCTCAAGATGCATTTATAAAGGCGTATAAATACTTACCAAAGTTTAAAGGAGATTCGAAATTTTCTACTTGGTTGTATAAAATAGCCTACAATACGAGTTTAGATGCGATTAAAAAGAAATCGAACTCGTATAATACAGTAGCCATTGATGAGATTACAGTGAATTATATATCCTCTGTAGAAACTGTTTTAGATGGTATTGAAAGAGAAGAAAGAGCAGCCGTTATAAATGATTGTTTGCAGCAATTAGAAGAAGATGAAAGAGCAATTTTATTGTTCTTCTATTTTAAAGAATTAAGTTTGAAAGAAATTATAGAAGTAACTTCTATGAGTGAAGCAAATGTAAAAGTGAAATTACACAGAGCTCGTAAAAAATTATTGAGCATTGTTAAAAATACAGTAGAACCAGAATTAATTAGTCATTATGGGAGAAAATAAACACATAGAAGAAATCCATGCTTTTACTAAGAAGTATGTGAAAGAAATTCCTTCAGAAACACCTTCTTTAGATTTTACATCTAATTTGATGCAGAAAATAGGAGAATTACAACCCTTTAAAAGTGCAATTACGTACAACCCCTTAATTTCTAAAAAAGCATGGTTTATTGTTTTTGCAGCGATTATTTCTGTAGTTCTTCTTCCTTTTAAGCCGAATGATGAAAGTCTTTTTACGTTGCCTGAAATAAATTTTTCTTTTTTAGAAAAGCTTAGTTTTGTTGGGTTGCTAGAAAATATTAATGTTTCTACAACAACATTATATTTGGTAGTGACTTTTTCTGTACTCGTATGTATTCAACTATTTTATTTAAAAGGACATTTTGAAAAACAAATTAACGGGTAAGCAATTCAGAGACCAATGCTAATTGAGTGCCTTTTTTGTTTACACTAATTCTAGAAATATTTTTGTGTGTGCTTTTAGAAAACTTATGAAAAACGGACCACGTTGTGTCTGTTTTTGGATTGAATTTTAGTAAAGTACTCTCGTTTGCTAATAGTAATGTGCCATTTGGCAACCAACAAATATCTTCCTTTTTATCAACAGCGTTTACAATTAATTTTGTCTCACCTGTTTTTGGATTTAGCGATCTTATTTCCCAAGCTTCAGTTGTTTTACTTACGTAACTAACCAACTCTGAATTTGGAATTTTATGTACTGATCTTCCTACTTTCTTTTGAACTGTGGTGTGTTTTTGGGATTTTATCTTTGTAATAACTAAATCTAAACCATCTCCAACAATCACAACATTTATAGCTGTATTCTTTTTATACCACATTGGATACGCAACTTTTAAACCGGCTATAATTTCTTTGCTTTTTCCTGTTTTAGCATCGTATCTGTAAAAGCGTTGCAAACCATCAGTATCTAATCTAACAGCAGAAACATCTTTAGATTTCGGAATGCGTTGTGGTGAATATTCTCCTCCATTTGGAGTGTCATTTAAAAATTTAATTTTTTCTGTTTCTAAATTGTACGTAGCAATATCTGTTTGTTTATTTCTGGTTGATGAAAAAATAAGCGACTTTTTTGAATAAAAATGAGGTTGGCTATCATACCCAGGATTGTTAGAGATGTTTTTTCCTTTTATTATTTTAAAGTTTCCATTAGTATTAGAAAGATTGTATATATAGACTTCTGTATTAGATTGTGCAAAAGAGAAACTTGTAATGAATAGTAAGAACGCGAATTTTTTCATTGAGTATAGTAGTTTCTCAAATGTAGTGAAAGAACAATCTGATAGCAAACCAAATAGATGATTCAATTTAATTAAGCTTTTATAGTATTCAATAATTTTGTTGTATTCTCCTAATAGGTACTAATACTGTTTTTGAAATACTGGTAATTATACGTGTGTATACATGGTTTTTATTTCGGTACTTTACAACGTAATAATAGCATAATTGCTTTATCAACTTAATTACTTTATTATGAATTTTAGGGATTATAATATGTTTTTAAACAGGTAAATACGATTAATATTTTTACAATTGCTATGAATATCGCTATGAAAAAGCAGTTAATCCATGACAGAAATGTTGTGGGTTATTTGTTTTGTCATCTTTTATTACTCAATAATTATTTTAGTAATGTCTTTGGTTAATTGAGTAGGATAAATACAATCGAAATTCGTATAAATCACCACCTAAGTATCTTTACTTGGGTATATACAGCCCCATAGATTTAAAGCCGAAAATACTGCCTCCGTGTTCATAAAAAACTTCATTGTTTATGGTTTTAAGTTTTAGGTAAGACAATGCATTTTAAAATATGGTTATAAAAAAAGACCTCTTTGTAAAAATATAGAGGTCTTTTTATGAGAATGCTTTTTTATATTATGCCATTACTTTACTTAATTGAACCACTGGCTCTGCATTTGTGAAATTTGGTAAATCTCCTAAAATTTGTGGCGCATTTGGGCCAAATGAATTTTGAAAAGATTCCATAGAGTCAAAATAAATATTTCCCATGGCTGCATAAGTTGCAGTAGAACCTGGAGCTACTCCTCCTAAACCTTCTTCTACAGTTGCGCCTTTTACAGCATCTCCTAATAGTTTTGCAACTAATGGAATGTGTGTGTTTAAATAGTAATTCATATCAAATGTTTTTCCATCTCCATTAGGATACATTACGCTTAACTTAATTATACCTGGTTTCATATTTGTTTTTTTTTAATTAAAATATTTTCTTAAAGGTGTAGAAAATTAATGTAAATCATTGTATTCTAAATACATAATATGGTTTGGATTGGTGTGTGTTGCTGAAATTATAAAATCATATTTACCAACAATATGAAACCCTCTTTTTGTGTAAAAGTTAATGGCGCGTTCGTTTTCTGTCCAAACTGCTAGCCAAATTCCTTGCTGTTTGTGTTGTTTAGAAAATTCAATATTAAAGTTAAACAATTCTTTACCTAAGCTCAACCCGTAAAACTCTTCAAGTAAATACAAGCGACTCATAAACATAATATTCTGAGAAGCAATATTTTTATTAGAAGTGTTGAGTGTGATTTTAGAATAGCCAGCAATTTTATTTTGATAATAAATGATGTAATAATGATTGTTTGGGTTTATCAATTCTTCTATAAAATTTGCTTCTGTAAAATTAGCAGAGACATAATTGTCAATATCTTCTTTAGATGCTGAATGACCATGCGCCGTTAAAAAGGCTTCTTTGGCAACGTGTACTAATTGTTTAGCATCGTTCGGTGTGGCTTTTGTGATGTTGTGCACTATTAGAGGTTTCGTTTAACGGTTGGTGTAAGATTTCGTTGCGTGAAATTAGCAATAAACTTCACAAGTACAAAACCAACTTGAAAATCCGATAGGATTTTCCTAAGTAAGCCGAAACTTAGCAATGAATTATACAAGTTGTTGGCATTAGTATTTATTTTTTAAACACAAAGGAAATCAATCGAGGTAGTCCGTTTTCATTATTTTCATCAAACCATTCTTTCATTTCCACAAATTCAAAACCATTCTTTTTTGCATCATCAATATATTCCGAAACGTGGTGAATATAAACTTCTAATTCCTTTGTTCCGTTTTCAGTTTCATATTTGGCTTTGCTTCCAGAATATTGTTTAAATGGGTGTAATTCGCTTATGAAAAACAAACCATTGTTCTTTAATTTCAGACTTGCTTGATTAAAAATATGGCTTAAGTTTTTTATATGTTCAAGAGTTAAACTACAAGTTATTAAGTCAGCAAAGTTGTTGTCAATTTTCCAACTTTCAGTCAAATCGGCTTTTCTAAATATTACTCTTTTGTCAGATATTTTTTCTTTCGCTTTATTCAGCATTTCTTGTGAAAAATCCAATCCAATTATTCGATTTGCTTTTTTCAATAACCAATTTGTGTTTTTTCCTGTTCCGCAACCTAACTCTAATACATTTTCAAATTCATATTTGCTTAAAGTTTCAATTGTTGATTTCTTATCTAAATCTCTTGTCCGATTTTCATTTGTATCATATTGATTAGCCCAAATATTATATGCGTTTTCTATACTCATTCGTTTATTTTCTTTATTAATGCCAACAATATTGATACCGTGAGTTTTTAATTCATTTTATCAGAAGTTAAACGAAGCTAGCGTTTTTTTGTGAAAAGTCAAAACCAAAACCTCCTTGCTTTCGCAAAGAGATTTTGGTTTTGTTTGTCATTGCGAATGTAATGAGGCAGTCTCTTTATTAGTTTGAGATTACTTTCTCATGCTTCCTTGCTATAAGGTGACTTATTAAATACTTTCAGAGTAAAAATCTTCGGCAATTGCATCAAAGCGATTATTACCTAGAAAAGAAAAAATGTTAATATAGTCTTTAGTAGATAGTGAGTGGAAAAGTCAATCTTTCTCTTTATTTTTTTGTAATTTGGCGTGAATTCAAAAAAGAAATTATGAAAATTAAAAATTTATTTATTATTTTAATTGCTTTTGGTACATGTAGTGTTTATTCACAAAAAAGGCAATTAGAAAAACTTACTTATAAGCAGTCTCAAGATATTACTTTTTTTAAAAAAATTAAAAACAGAACATTAATAAATGAGTACATCACAGCGAATAACAACTCTATTAAAATTGGGGATACATTAGTAATAGGAAAGCCAACTTCTTCAGAAAGCAATACCAGAACAAATACTGTTGCCGCAGGAAAAAGTAATATTGGTATAGCGAGATCTAGTTCAAGAACTGTAAATAAAAAAACATTTGAATTTATTAAAATGGGTAGACCAGCTGGATTTGGTTCTATAATGAACGCGATGAGTGGTGAAGCAGAAGATATGGCGGGAAATAATTTTTCTGGAGATGTAGTTATTGTAAAAGAATTAAAAGCCTATCATAAAGGTAGTAAGAAGAAGCCGTTATATGTAGTGATGGTTTTAGGTGAAATTAATGGGAGAGCTTTTGGGATTAATAAATTTTTAAGTGTAATGAACACAGAGCTTTCATTGCAAACGGGAGAAATACGCTTAAAAAATAGTAAAATGACTCGTGAAGAAGCAATCGCTAAATTAAAAGAATCTAAAGAGTTATTAGATCTTGATGTAATTACGAAAAGTGAGTATGATATTTTAATGAAAAAATTAAAGCCAATAATTACGAACAAAAACAAATAAGACTCTACTAGCTTTTATTGTTGAAAAGTCAACTAAAAAAA
The DNA here is from genome assembly GCA_047611925.1 of Polaribacter sp. Lineage (GTDB taxonomy): Bacteria > Bacteroidota > Bacteroidia > Flavobacteriales > Flavobacteriaceae > Polaribacter. The sequence continues at coordinate 6,598 of JBLFXB010000041.1, read as the reverse complement.
CCTCCTTGCTTTCGCAAAGAGGTTTTAGTTTTTAATAGTTCAATTTAGAATGCTACCCCTTTTTGTCTTGTTGTTCTATTGTATGTTGCTTCCCGAAAATAGACTTCTCTTCTTCATTTATAGAATTAGATAAACCGAGCATACATGCTGTAATAATTAATAGAATTTTGGTTTTTAGCCAATATATAGGGCGCTTAGATTTCTCTAAACGAGTGTTGTTTTTTTTCTTATACATGTTAATAATGATAAATGGTGAGACATTAATGTTATCATTTTATGCTTTTTAAGCAGTTGCAAAAAACAAAGTGTTGTTTTATGCTATGTATAAGTTGACAATTGAATTACTTGATGTATTTTTTTTAAGTAAGAAGATATGTTGAATATTTAATGAAGCAATTTTTTGATATACTTGCTTTTGTACATGTATTGTACGGTGAGTTTGTTTTTGAAAAGCACTCTTTAGATTGGTGCAAGGAAAGAAAAAACACAAAAAATATGTGCCAGATATTGTGTTTTGATTAAAAACAGACAGTTTGGTGTTCTTATAGCTAAATTTCTTTTTAAGAAGTACCTTAGAAGATTGATGGTATTTATTAGCACTTTCTTGTGGGTAAACATTCAAATCAGCAACTGAAATTCCTAAAACTAGTAGAAAAACAAAAAAGTGTTTAAGTTGCATTCGTAATCTGTTTATATAAGAAAAATGATATTAGTTTTTAAAAAAAACCTCTTTACGAAAGCAAAGAGGTTTTAATTTTTATTTGTGGCATTGCCACTATTTAATCAATTCGTAACTACGTTTGATAAAGTTTGTTAACTCTTCACCATGTAATAAGTTTTGAGATAACTTTGCTAAATCAAAAGATTGTTTAATTAAACGCTCTTGTTTTTTAGCTGTTTTAGTATTTAAAATCTCACCAACTAATGGGTGATTTGTATTTACAACCAAATTGTACATATCAGGAAAATTTCCCATTCCCATCATTCCACCACCACCAGAAGCTTGCATTTCTTTCATTCTACGCATAAATTCTGGTACTGTAATAATAAACGGAGAGGCAGCAGAATCCATAGATTCTAATTGTACAGTATACGTTTCTTTAGGAACAGCAGCTTCAATAATTGGCTTTAACGTTTCTTTCTCTTCATCAGATAATTTAGAAATAACAGTATCGTCTTTCTTAATTAAATTATCAATATGATCAGAATCTACACGTGTAAAGGTTAACTTCTCGTTGCTACCTTCTATTTTCTGAATTAAATGTCCAACAATTGGAGAATCTAATAATAACACTTCATATCCTTTTGCTTTTGCATCTTGAATATAACTGTGTTGTGCATCTTTATGAGAAGCGTACAAAATGATTTGATTTCCCTCTTTATCAGTTTGTGCGTCTTTTGTTTTTTCTTTTAACTCTTCTAAGTTAAAGAATGTATTGTCTACAGTTGGATATAAAGCAAAGCTTTTCGCCTTATCAAAGAATTTATCGTCAGATAACATTCCGTATTCAATAATGACTTTAATATCGTTCCATTTTTGTTCAAAATCTTCACGATTATTTTTGTACAAAGAATTTAACTTGTCAGCTACTTTCTTAGTAATGTAACCAGAGATTTTCTTAACAGCTCCATCTGCTTGTAAACCAGAACGAGATACGTTTAATGGAATGTCTGGAGAATCAATAACCCCTTTTAGCATCTGTAAAAAGTCAGGAACAATTCCTTCAACATTATCAGTTACAAAAACTTGATTTTGATATAACTGAATTTTATCCTTTTGCATATCCATTGATGGACTTAACTTAGGGAAGAATAAAATTCCTGTTAAGTTAAAAGGATAATCAACATTTAAATGAATGTGAAATAAAGACTCTTCAAATTGCGTTGGATACAATTCTCTGTAGAAACTATCGTAATCTTCTTTCTCTAAATCTGCTGGTTTTTTTGTCCAAGCAGGATCTGTATTGTTGATTATTTTATCAACAGTAATTTGTTTGTGCGCTTCTGTAGTTTCTTTCCCTTCAGCGTCTTTTGTCGTTGCTGGTGTAAATTCTGGATCGTTAATTTCTTGAGTTCCAAATTTAATTGGCACTTGGTTAAAACGATTGTATTTATCTAATAAACCTCCAATTTTACTTTCCTCTAAGAAGTCTAAAGAATCTTCAGCAATATGTAAAATAATCTCTGTTCCTCTGTCTGCTTTATCGCTTTCAACCAACGTAAATTCAGGAGATCCATCACAAGACCAATGTGCAGCAGGTGCATCTTTAAAAGATTTTGTAATCAATTCTACTTTTTCTGCTACCATAAATGCAGAGTAAAAACCTAATCCAAAATGACCGATAATTCCTGCTTCATTGTCTTTATACTTATCTAAAAACTCTTCAGCTCCAGAAAACGCAATTTGGTTGATGTATTTTTCAACTTCATCTGCAGTCATTCCTAACCCTTGATCTTTAATCGTAATTGTTTTAGCATCTTTATCAATGCTTACTTCAATTTTAGCATCACCCAATTCAGTATTTGCTTCACCAATAGAAATAAGGTGTTTTAATTTAGAAGTTGCGTCTGTTCCGTTAGAGATCAATTCACGTAAAAATATTTCGTGATCAGAATACAAGAATTTTTTAATCAGTGGAAAAATATTTTCTACTGATACATTAATGTTCCCTTTTGCCATTTTATTATGTTTTGTTTAAATGTTATTTTCTGACATACAATTAGTCAATAAAAATGCCAAATCAATCTTTATGACAAGTTGACATTGCTAATGACATAAATAGTATATATTTACATGTATGATTAGTGGAGATAAAAGGATATTTAAAAAGAAAATTTAAAGAGATTTTACCTGAACTCTCTATTAAAGAGATTGGTTCTTTTTTAGAAATTTGTAACTATAGAAGTCTTAAAAACAAAACAGTAATAATTGATCCCAACAAAAAATTTTCGCTGGCTTTTTTTATACTAAAAGGTCTTATTCGAGGCTATTTAACAAATAAAGAAGGGGTAGAGAAAAGTATTTTTTTAAGACCTGCTTTCACAATTATAGGAGCGCATAATGCATTGTTTGATCATAAAGTTTCTAAATATACTTTTGAAGTAATCGGAGATATCGAATTATTGGTTTTTGAACTTAGCAACTTTGAAAATTTAGTCTTTAAAAGCTCAAATATTTTAAAGTTCCTTTTATCTTCTTATAAAGAGATGATACAAACCTTAATTTATAGAGTAGAATCTATGATCGTTAATTAATTAAAAAGGGGATAGCCTAAAAACTCTTCACCTTTTTTCTTTATCCATTTTCCTCAATGAAAAATTTAGAATATGATTACGTAATTATTGGTAGTGGCTTTGGAGGCTCTGTGAGTGCATTGCGTCTCTCTGAAAAAGGGTATAAAGTGTTAGTCATTGAAAAAGGAAAATGGTTTAAATCGGAAGATTTTCCTAAAACCAATTGGAACTTAAAAAAATGGTTGTGGCTTCCTCAAGTAGGTTTGCAAGGTTTTTTTAAGATGACTTTTTTAAATCACGTTACAGTACTTTCGGGTGTTGGAGTTGGTGGAGGTTCATTAACCTACGCAAACACATTGCCTGTTCCTAAAGACGAGTTTTTTAAATCAGGTAGTTGGTCGGAACTTCATAATTGGGAAAATATTTTAGAACCATTTTATCAAACAGCTTATAAAATGTTGGGAGCTGTAACAAATCCTAAATTAAATGTTGCAGATTTAGCTATAAAACAATTAGCGAAAGATATTGGAAAAGAAGCTCATTTTGAGGCTGCAAAAGTAGCAGTGTATTTTGGTGAAGCTGGAAAAACCGTAAAAGACCCATATTTTGATGGAAAAGGACCAGATAGAACAGGATGTGTACATTGTGGAGCTTGTATGACAGGTTGTAGATACAATTCGAAAAACACATTAGATAAAAATTACTTATACCTAGCGCAACAATTAGGCGCTAAAATTATTGCAGAAAAAGAAGTTATAAACGTATTACCAATAAATAAAGATGATGGAAGCGATGGTTATACAGTTGAATATAAATCAAAATTAGGAAAAAAATCAAAAGGAAAAATAACGACAAAAGGGATTATTTTTTCAGGAGGAGTTATGGGAACTGTTCCGTTATTATTAGAATTAAAAGATAAAAATTTACCGCATCTTTCTGATAAAGTTGGATGTAATATTAGAACCAATAACGAATCACTATTGGTGATGACTTCTACTGAAAAAAATCATAAAGATTTTTCTAAAGGAATTGCAATTGGTTCTGTTTTACATACTGATAAAAATAGTCATTTAGAACCTGTTCGTTATGGTGAAGGGTCTAGTTTTTTTAGAACATTGACAGTACCAACCATACATAATAAATTCGCATTGTTTAGAGTTTTAGGTGTTTTTGGCATCATACTAAAAAAACCATTAATGTTTTTAAAAACGGTGTTTGCAAAAAACTATGCAAAGAGAACTACAGTATTACTATTTATGCAAACTTTAGATAGTACATTACGCATGAAAAGAGGCAAATTTACCAGAATGAAATCTGTTAAAGAAGAAGGAGCAGCACCAAATGCATTTATTCCAGAAGCACTTACGCTAGCTAAGAAATTTGGTAAAATGGCAAAAGCAATTCCATATGCTAATTTCACGGATGTGTTATTAGGAAGTCCAACAACAGCGCATATCTTAGGAGGTGCAGTTATGGGGAAAGATGCTTCAGTTGGCGTTATAGATAAAAAATGTAATGTTTTTGGATATGAAAACATGCTGGTTTGTGATGGTTCTATGATCTCAGCAAATCCAGGTGTAAATCCATCATTATCTATTACAGCAATTTCAGAATATGCGATGAGTAACATCCCAAATAAAGAAGAGTAATACCAGAATTTAAAGAATCAAAAACGGAAAAAGTAATTAAAATTTTTGCATTACTTATATTAATACCATTAAGCTATCAATGTAAACAAACAGGTGAGTCTTTAAAAGAGGATGCTGTACATACTTCTAAAGTTAAAAATACGTCAACCCTAAATACAATTTAGTTCCAAGAGAAGATTTGCATTATGCAGTAAGTGATAGAAGTGACGGTTTACAGTATAATGAAGACGGGACCCTTACTTTTTATCTTCAATCTGAAGAACCAGAAGGCAAAAAGAATAATTGGGTACCGATTCCAAAAGAAGGGATTTTTAAACTAAATTTCAGAAATTATATTCCGAAAGAGACTTTATTAAATCCGAATACAGTAGAAAAATATTTACCCAATGTGGTAAAAAATAAAAATAAAATAAAACTATAGTGTATGTTAAATTTATCCGTTTTATTAGAAAACAGTGCATTAAAATATGCAAACAAAACTGCTTTTACATTTATGGACACTAGTTTGAGTTTTGCTCAAATTAACGCAGTTGCAAACCAAGTTGCAAACGGATTAGTAGATATCGGTATTAAACACGGAGACAAAGTAGCATTAAGCTGTTTTAATCTCCCTTATTTCCCGATAATTTATAATGGAATTTTAAAAGCAGGCGCAACAGTAGTGCCTTTAAGTGTTTTATTAAAAGCGGATGAAATTCAATATCATTTAGAAAATAGTGAAGCCAAAGCTTATTTTTGCTTTATTGGTACAGAAGAGTTACCAATGGGTAAAATGGGAGTTGCAGGTTTTTCTGAAGCAAAAAAATGTGAACATTTTTTTATGATAATGCCAAAACCAGAAATGCCTTCGTCAATTGAAGGCACAAAAACGTTAGGTAGTTTACTGGCAAATAGAGCAACTTCTTTTGATACTGTTGAAACCAAAGCAACAGATACAGCAGTAATTGTATATACTTCTGGTACAACAGGGAAGCCAAAAGGAGCAGAATTATCACATAGTAATTTGATACAGAATACTATTTTAAGTGAAGGTTTATATAACTGTAGTAAAGATGATACGATGTTAATAGTACTGCCTTTATTTCACATTTTTGCGATGACAGTTTTAATGAATGCTGCGCTATATAAAGGTGCAACATCTATTTTATTACCTCGTTTTGATGCTGGCGCTGTTTTAGATTCATTAGATAAACATAAGATCACTGTTTTTGCAGGTGTACCAACGATGTATTGGGGTTTAAATAGTTATTTAGATGCGAATGATTTTGATATTTCTACTATAAAATCGAATTTAAAAATGTGTCTTTCTGGTGGCGCATCTTTGCCCATTGCAGTTTTAAAAAAATTTGAAGAACGATTTGATGTCCCAATTTTAGAAGGTTTTGGAATGTCTGAAGGTTCACCAGTAGTTACTTTTAATCAATTAGATACTGGTAGAAAACCAGGTTCTGTTGGAACTCCAGTTTGGGGTGTTCAAGTAAAATTGATAGATGCTGATGGAAATGAAGTTGCACAAGGAGAAAAAGGAGAATTGTTGTACAAAGGACACAATGTAATGAAGGGCTATTATAATAACCCAGAAGCGACTACAAAAACCATACAAAACGGATGGTTGTATTCTGGTGATATCGCCATAAAAGATGAAGATGGTTTTTATTTTATTGTTGATAGAACAAAAGACATGATTATTCGTGGAGGTTTAAATATTTACCCAA
>JBLFXB010000040.1:0-19555 GCA_047611925.1 Polaribacter sp. | reverse complement strand
TTTATCATCCCAATTGTACCTCCGGTATAAATCAGTAATATGCGTGGTTTTCCTACCATTATCATCATAAATTAGTGCGGTAAATGTATTGTTAATAATTGAATTATTAGCTAATAAAAAAGACACCTAGAAACATAGCTTCTTTTTTACAGGAAACCATATCTAATTACAAAGCGTCTCTTCTTACATAGAATAACTATATCTGTTCATCGGTAATTTATACCATTTCATCAGATTGTCATTTCTATACCAATGAAATCATTGCACTTTTGACCTATTAAACAAAAAAACATCGATATGAAATTTTTTACAACTACTTTATTATTAGTCTTAGGAATCAGTTTTGGATTTGCACAGAATAGCATCAAAGGAAAAATCATTGACAGTCAGAATCAACCTTTACCTTATGCGAACGTTATCCTTTATAAAATTGGTAATGAAACAACTCCAAAAGGAACTGTTTCTGATGATAACGGAGACTATTCATTTAAAAACATTGTAAAAGGAAATTATAAAATATCTGTTTCTACTTTAGGTTTTAAAACTGAGGAAGCAAAAAAGTTCCAACTTTCATCAAACAAAACATTCAATTTTACTTTAAAAGAAGAAAGTCAGACATTAGATGAAGTAGTTATAAAAGTAACAAGACCTCTTATAAGACAGACCGCAGAAAAGCTAATCGTAGATTTAGAAAAGACAGGAATGGTGAATTCTAGCCTGCAAGATGTAATGCGAAAAGTCCCTGGAATTTTAGTGACCAATAACGGAATTTCTATCGCTGGAAAAGGTGGTGTTCGAATTCTTATCAACGGAAAAACAACTGAATATATGGATGTTGAAACTTTACTTCGTGATTTCCCCGCAGACAACATCTCTAAAATTGAAGTTGTTGAGCAACCTGGATCAGAATATGATGCATCTGGTTCTGGTGCAATCGTAAATATTATTTTAAAGAAAAATGTGCGATTAGGAACTCATGGAAGTATCACTGGTTGGATTGGTAAAGATGAAGGTTTCGAGTATGGAACAAGAGCTTCGATTGCGAGTTATAAAAACAAATTAAATTGGCAAGCGACTATCGGTCATTCTAAACCAACATGGAGAGATGATTTATTTTTAGTGAGAACTGTCGGAAATGAAACCTATGATCAAACAACAAAATCACCTTACAACCCAAATCGTTTTAATGTGAGTGGAAACATTGATTACTATATTAATGACAACAATTCTATCGGAATTGGTGGACGTTGGAATACTCGTAAATCAAATAGAGTTTCTAGTAGTAAAACTATTATTTCTGACGCCAGCACTTCAAATTCATTGTTTTCAGAAAACAGTTTTGATAGAGATCGAGTAGATTTTAGTATAAATCCATATTATGAGTACAAATCTGACACTGATAAATTAGTAGTAGATTTTAATTATATCGATTATAAAAACGACAATATTAATAACCTATACGATGTTCCTGGAAGCACAGTAACCTATCAAGATCGTCGTTATTTACAAGATGGGAAATATACGATCAAAGCTTTTAAAGCAGATTATTCTAAAACTTTTTCAGAAAACTTAACAGTAAGTTTTGGTAGTAAATACGCCATGGTAAAAACGGATAGCGATTTGCAATCTTATTTAGAAAACACTTCTAATGGATTTGATTTAGATGTTCTTGGAAGTAGTCGTTTTTTAGTTGATGAAACTATTTTCGCTGCCTATTCTAAAATAAATGCAACCTCTGGAAAATGGTCTTTCTCTGGTGGGTTGCGTTATGAAAATAGTAATACAGACGGAACGTCAATTTTTCTTAAGAATGGACAAATGGCTAATGAAGTTCAAAAAAGACCAATTCGAAAATTATTTCCTAGTGCCTCGATTAGTAGGGGATTAACAAAGCAATTAGGTGCAAGTTTGTCATATAGCTACAGAATTAATAGACCGTCTTATAATAGCTTAAATTCTTTTCAGGAATTTTTAGATCCATTTTCTGCAGAAGAAGGGAACCCGAACTTAAAACCTGCTTTTACGAATAATTATCAATTCAATTTAACCTACGAAGGGCAACCTTTTTTTACGGTTGGATATAGTAAAACGAATGATGTAATATTTGATTTAATCAAACAAAACAACAACACAAAACAAATTCGACAACAAGCAGTGAATGTTGAAGATTTCACCAACTGGAACTTTAGATTATTTGGTCCGTTAAGTTTTATAAAAGGAGTTGAAGGTTATACCGGATTTATAGTAAATCAAAATACATACAGTTCTGCTACACATACTTTAGACCTATCTAAATGGAGTGTATTTTGGTTTATCCAAGCAAGCTATAAATTACCTTGGGATGTGAATTTTGAAATGAGTGGAAATTACGGAACTGGAGCTTTAGAAGGCCAAATTGAGGTAGACTGGTTAGCTGGTTTAGATTTCTCTTTCGGAAAAAAGTTTTTAGATGATAAACTAAAAGCAAACCTTGGTTTCAATAAAATGTTAAACAGAGGGTTTAACGGAACAATCAATTACGGAAATGGAAATGCTAAGGTAGAAAGCAACGGTTCACGTCAAAATATTCAATTGCGATTGGTGTATAGTTTTGGATCAAAATTTGGGAAGAAAAAATCGAAACGTAATTCTTCTAAAGATGAAGAAAATAGAATTCAGAATGATAATTAATTTCCTGTAACTTTGTTAACAGCATCTCAAAGTTCAATTTCTGTGAGATGTTAACTTAAATTAAATATGAATTACAAACCACTTTTTATATTAGGTTTACTTTTTGAAGCAATAGGACAAATACTATTGGCTCAAGGAAATGATTTTGTGTATGCGCTAAAACCTATAGATTTCGCACATTGGTCTTTATTGCTTGGAGTTGCTTTTTTAATACCACAATTAGGTCAATTTCCTAAATCGATATTCACTTACATTGGTATTCCAACTATTATAATTGGTATTGTTTGTATAATTGGAATGTGTGTTTTAGATTTTATTTGGTGGAGTCAAACAACTCAAGAAATACGAAATGAATTTGCAGGTCATCTTTCAAAATTTCCTTCAATATGGAAACCTTTTATTACTACTGGTCCTAATTTTTTAAATGTCGGTTTATTAATTCTAAGTTTAAATTACATCAAACAAAATAAATTAGGCGTTGCTATAATTATATTAGCCACTCTAATAATCTTTTTTGCGAGATTCATTCCTTATAGATTAATTTATGGATATTTATTTACCGCAATAGGGTTTAGTTTAATCTTTTACAAGAAAAATAAATTAAATGAACACCAAGCTTAACAAATCTGATTGGGTATTAATTACATTATATTACAGTGTTGCTGTAATACTAAATGTAATTGATTATAAAAGTAGAGGCTTAAAATTAATTGAGTTTATTGTTGATATTCCAACTTCAGTAATTATATCAATAGTAATTATTCTAATATTTATGTATGTTTTGATACCAAGGTTTTTGGTTGAAAAAAAGCAATCCTTTCTATTTATTTTTTTCTCTTTTATAGTTTTAACTATTCTAGGAGTCATAGATGATACATCCGGTTTTTTAAGCGCTGGAAAACAATTAAAAGATTTACCTGAATGGCATCGAGTTATCATTAATGGGATATACACTTCTGCAAATAATACCGGATTCATTTTCGGGATTTTATTCACTAAGAAATTTTATGAGTCTCAAACTAATTTATTTAAAGTGCAACAAGAGCAAAAAGAAAACGAACTCAAATTATTACGTTCTCAAATAGACCCTCATTTTTTGTTTAACAACTTAAATACCTTAGATTCTTTGATCGATTCTGACGCCGAAAAAGCAAAAGAATACATCAATCGATTATCTTTAATTTACCGTTATTTAATTCAGACAAAAGATGCTGAGGTTATGGAACTTTCCAAAGAATTACAGTTTGCAGAAAACTATATCTTTTTAATCAATACTCGTTTTAGCTCAGATTATGAATTTACAATTATGAAAAACATAAACATTGCTAATAAATTTATTCCAACTGGTGCAATTCAAGCATTATTAGAAAACGTTGTGAAGCATAATAAATCCGAAGATAAAACTCCCATTAAAACAACTATTACAATTAATGATGGTTGGTTAATTCTAACAAACACAAAATCTAATACCGCTTCAAATCAAGAATCTTTTGGTACTGGATTAGAAAATTTAAAAGCGCGTTACAAGTTGCTTTCAGATCAGCAAATTCAAATCCATAATATGGATAAAAAGTTTGAAGTCTTTATTCCTATCATAACATTAAGCGAATAAACCATGAAAATTTTAATTTTAGAAGACGAAATTCCGGCGTATCAAAAATTACAAGCCTGTATTAAGGGGTTTTTTAAAGATAATGAACCTAGTTCAGTACAGAGCGACTGGGCAAGAACTAATAAAGATGGAAAACAATTCTTAGCTGAAAATGAGTATGACTTTATCTTATCTGATATTCAGTTATTAGATGGTGTTTCATTTGATTTATTTGATGAAGTTTCTATTGATTGCCCTATTATTTTTTGCTCTGCGCACGATGAATATTTATTTCAGGCATTTAACACAAACGGAATTGCATACATACTAAAACCTTATTCTCAAATCGACTTTAATAAAGCAGTAGAGAAATATCAATCTTTATTTAATCAAGGAAATTACAACTCTTTAAATTCTGATACATTATCAAATTTAAAATCGGCTTTACAAGAAGAAAATACCTCTTACAAAAAACGATTTGTTATTAAAAAAGCGAAAGGAATTCAGTTATTAAACGTTTCTGAAATTAGTTTAATTGAAGCGTCCGGAGATTTCTGTATCGCTACAGATACAAAAGGGAAAAGACATTCTATTTCTCAAACTTTAAGTTCAATCTTTCAACAATTAAATCCTGTCAAGTTTTTCAAAATTAATCGAAGCGAAATTGTAAGTATTGATGCTATAGAAAATATTGAAAGCCATTTTAAAAATAGACTACTTATTACAATCTCAAAAGTCAAAGAAAAAGTAATGACCAGTACTTCTACAACATCTGGCTTTAGAAAATGGTTAGAAAATTAGATAAAAAAAACCAAGAACTAAGATAAGGTTGTCTCAACTCTTGGTTCTAAATATTTATACTTTCTCTCTTTAATCTAGAGAAGGTCTAGTCGTTCAACTTCAATACAGCCATAAACGCTTCTTGTGGAATTTCTACATTCCCAACTTGACGCATACGTTTCTTTCCTTTTTTCTGTTTTTCTAATAATTTACGCTTACGAGAAATATCTCCTCCATAACATTTTGCAGTTACATCTTTACGCAAAGCTTTGGTTGTTTCTCTTGCAATAATTTTTGCTCCAATTGCAGCCTGAATAGGAATATCAAACTGTTGTCTTGGTATTAATTCCTTTAATTTCTCTGTTATTCTTTTACCAATAGAATAGGCATTATCTGCATGTAATAATGCAGAAAGCGCATCTACTGGATCTCCGTTTAATAAAATATCTACACGAACCAATTTCGACTCTCTCATTCCGATTGGATGATAATCAAAAGAAGCATATCCTTTAGAAACAGTTTTTAATCGATCATAAAAATCGAAAACAATCTCTGCTAACGGCATTTCAAAAGTTAACTCAACACGCTCAGTTGTTAAATAGGTTTGGTTCATTATCTGCCCTCGTTTTTCAATACACAAACCCATCACTTGCCCAACAAAATCAGATTTTGTAATGATTGTCGCCTTAATAAACGGCTCTTCTACTTTATGTAAACGAGATGGATCTGGTAAATCTGTAGGGTTATTTAACAGAATAATTTCTGTTGGATTTTTCCTTGTGTACGCATGGTAAGAAACATTGGGAACTGTAGTAATTACAGTCATATTAAACTCCCGCTCTAAACGTTCTTGAATAATTTCCATGTGTAACATTCCTAAGAATCCACAACGAAAACCAAAACCTAACGCCACAGAGCTTTCTGGCTGAAATACCAATGACGCATCATTCAATTGTAATTTCTCCATTGAATAACGCAACTCTTCGTAATCTTCTGTATCTACTGGATAAATCCCTGCAAAAACCATTGGCTTTACATCTTCAAATCCATCAATTTTTCCTGTAGTTGGATTTTCAGCATCCGTAATTGTATCTCCTACTTTTACTTCTTTTGCTGTTTTAATCCCTGTAATCAAATACCCAACATCACCTGTTTTTACAGATTTTTTTGCAACCTGAGTTAACTTTAACGTACCAACCTCATCAGCAAAATACTCATTATTTGTAGCCATGAATTTAATGCGTTGTCCTTTTTTGATTTCCCCGTTTAATACACGAAAATAGGTTTCAATTCCACGATAAGAATTGTAAACTGAATCAAAAATTAAAGCTTGTAATGGAGCATCTGGATCTCCTTCGGGATGTGGAATTTTTTCTATAACCGCTTCTAAAATAGCGCCTATTCCAATCCCTGTTTTTCCACTAGCATGAATTACATCTTCTGCATCACACCCTAATAAATCAACAATATCATCTGTAACTTCTTCTGGGTTTGCAGATGGTAAATCTATTTTATTCAAAACCGGAATAATCTCTAAGTCATTCTCTAAAGCTAAGTATAAATTCGAAATCGTTTGTGCTTGTATACTTTGTGCAGCATCTACAATTAACAATGCGCCTTCACAAGCAGCAATTGAACGAGAAACTTCATAAGAAAAATCTACATGTCCAGGAGTGTCAATTAAATTTAAAATATATTCTTCTCCTTTATATGTATACTCCATTTGGATTGCATGAGACTTAATGGTAATACCACGTTCTCGTTCCAAATCCATCGTATCTAATAACTGATTTTTTTTCTCTCTTTCAGTTACAGTACCTGTGTAATCTAACAATCTATCTGCCAATGTGCTTTTACCGTGATCAATATGTGCGATAATGCAAAAGTTTCTAATTTTCTTCATTTGTTAAATTTAGTTTCTAAAATAGTCGACAAATATACGCTAAATAAGATTGATTTTTCTCAAAACAACTGGTTCTCGATACAAATTTTTTATTCTTAAAAATTCACACAAACAGACACGTAAAATAAAAAGCAACTGAGCCGCTCGTCTTGACTTTCTGTAATAAAAAAAGTTGAATCATGTCTACCCTCATTATTTCTAGTTACCTAAAATACGGACTGCAATTAGCAGTTAACACATTACTTTCTCTAAAGGCAATTTATTGCATAAAACAACAAACACCTAAAGCGCTAGTTTTCATTATTTATAAACTTAACTCTACAACTAATAATAATTAGTTATTTTTAACAAAAAAAAGTTAACACCATGAAAAACATCATATTCATACTCTTTTTATCACTCTTAACTTCTTGCAGCAAAGAGTACAAACCCGAAAATAGAATTGAAGAAGATGTTTCTTTTTTAGCGGATGATAAATTAGAAGGTAGACAAACAGGAACTCCTGGTGAGCTAAAAGCAGCTGAGTATATTCAAAATCGTTTTAAAGATTTAGGGTTAACAGCAAAAGGAACCAATGATTTTTATCAAGATTTCACTTTTAAACCAAAGACAAATCCACATGAGGAGGTAAAATTCACTGAAAATAAAGATGGTACAATTACAGGTAGAAATGTTGTTGGTTTTTTAGATAACAAAGCTGAAAACACGGTAATTATCGGAGCTCATTTTGACCATTTAGGATATGGTGGTGATGGTTCTTTATATAGAGACTCTATTAAAGCAATTCATAATGGTGCTGACGACAATGCAAGTGGTGTTGCTGTAATGTTGAACTTAATAAGCAAATTAAAAGAGAAAAACACCAATAACAATTATTTGTTTATGGCTTTTTCCGGTGAAGAAATGGGCCTTTTGGGTTCTAATTATTTTGTGAAAAATCCAACGATTGACACTGAATCTGTTTCCTACATGATTAATATGGACATGGTTGGTAGATTAAAAGATAGCGCGTTGGCTGTTTACGGAACCGGAACCTCTCCAATCTTTAAACAAACGCTGAAGTCTCATAACAATAACTTTAGATTGATTCAGAAAGAATCTGGAGTTGGCCCAAGTGACCATACAAGTTTCTATTTAGCAGACATCCCTGTATTACATTTTTTTACTGGTCAACATGGAGATTATCACAAACCAAGTGATGATGTAGAAACATTAAATTATGAAGGAATGGCAACTATCTCTAACTATATTTTCAACATCGTTTCTGATTTAGATGACAACGGAAAATTAGCCTTTAGAAAGACTAAAAGTGAAAAATCTGAAGTACGTTTTAAAGTAGGCTTAGGGGTTATTCCAGATTATATGTTTGACGGAAAAGGAATGCGTATTGATGGGGTTTCTGAAGACAAACCCGCACAAAAAGCAGCACTACAAAAAGGGGACATTGTAGTTAAGCTTGGCGATAAAGACGTAATAGACATGATGAGCTATATGAAAGCTTTAGCTGTATTTAAAAAAGGGGATAAAACAACGGTTATTGTTGATAGGAAAGGTAAAATAGTAACCGCTGAAATTCAGTTTTAAAAAATAAGATGCTTAAAACAAAACAAGATTTTACAAACAAAATACATTTACTAATCTCAGTTTTAATTGTGATTCCTGTTTCAATAATATATGGGTTTCAACCTAGTTTAAAATTTGATATTCATCTTGATACAATTGATGAGCACAACTTTTTCAAAGCAATAATGGGTTTGTATTTAGGATTTTCTATACTGTGGCTTTTAGGCGTTTTTAAACCTAAATATTTAAAAATAGCACTTATTAGTAATATGATTTTTATGTTAGGATTAGGTTTTGGAAGAATACTAAGTATCTTCTTAGATGGAACCCCAACCTTTAGCTACGTTTTTGGCACTTTCGCAGAAATATTTTTAGGACTCTATAGTTTTTGGATTTTAAAGAGTAAAAAACACTAATTTTGCAATCTAAATTAAAGTTTTGGTAAAAATTGGTAATATAGAGCTTCCTGATTTTTCGTTGTTGTTAGCTCCAATGGAAGATGTGAGTGACCCTCCTTTTAGAGCATTGTGCAAAGAACAAGGTGCAGATGTAGTGTATACAGAATTTATTTCTTCTGAAGGATTGATTCGTGATGCTGCAAAAAGCGTAATGAAGCTAGATATCTACGAAAAAGAACGTCCAGTAGGAATTCAAATTTTTGGAGCCAATCTAGAATCGATGTTGAGAACTGTTGAGATTGTTGAAAAATCAAATCCAGATATTATTGACATTAACTTTGGTTGTCCTGTTAAAAAAGTAGTTTCTAAAGGTGCTGGAGCTGGAATTTTAAAAGACATCGACTTAATGGTAAAGCTTACCGAAGCAATGGCAAAGCACACCAATTTACCAATTACGGTAAAAACACGTTTAGGTTGGGATCATGATTCTATTAGAATTGTAGAAGTTGCAGAACGCTTGCAAGATGTAGGCTGTAAAGCCATTTCTATTCATGGTAGAACACGCGCTCAAATGTACAAAGGGGATGCTGATTGGAAACCGATTGCAGAAGTAAAAAACAATCAAAGAATGCACATTCCTGTTTTTGGAAACGGAGACATTACAACTCCAGAAAGAGCCATGCAAATACGTGATGTATATGGTCTTGACGGCGCTATGATTGGCAGAGCATCTATTGGTTCTCCTTGGTTTTTTAAACAAGTAAAACACTTTTTTGAAACTGGTGAGCATTTGCCTTCTCCAACAATTGCAGAACGAGTAGAAATTGCACGTAGACATTTACAAATGGCAATCGATTGGAAAGGACCTGTTTTAGGAGTTTTTGAAACGAGAAGACATTATACCAATTACTTTAAAGGCATTCCGCATTTTAAAGAACACAGAATGAAAATGGTTACTTCTGATGACCCAAATGATGTGTTTGCTGCTTTTGAGGAAGTATTACATAAATTCGGGAATACTGTAATTCCAGATTTTAGTTAGGTTATTTTTCTATAAATTCTTTGGTAATTCTGCTACTTGCAATTTTAGAAGCAATAAACCCTAAGACACTAATGGTTACTGCAACACTTAACACGTTAAATACTTTAAATTCTACAGGGTAAGGAATGGTTTGGGTAATCATAAAAAACTCGAATTCCTTTTGAAGAAAAACAAGTGTAGATCCAATAACCAATCCAACAGTTAAACCAAAAAGCGTTAACAAAAACCCCTGTAACACAAAGATTCTTTTAATCTCTTTTATCGTTACCCCAAGGTTGAATAAGGTTTTTAGGTTTTGTTTTTTGTCAATAATCATCATAATGATTGCTCCAATAACATTAAATAATGCAATGATGATAATTAAGGTAAATATCAAGTATGAAATCAATCGCTCTGTATTTAACACTTTATAGGTAAGTACATTAAACTGTGTTTTAGTTTCTACTTTAAATGCATCTCCTAATTGTTTTTGAAATGCCGTTGCAAAAGCATCCGAATCAACATGTTCTTTTAGTCGTAACTCTATGGTAGTTACTTGATTCTTTTTGTAGTTTAATAAGCGTTGTGCTAATTCTAAATTTACATACACATATTTATTTGCAAATTCTTCTAAACCAGAATACACACCAGTAATTTGAATATCCGCAGAATTAAAAGCAGCAGATTCACTTAAAATTAATCCTGTACCTGGTTTCGGAATTCGAATACTTAAGTCCTCTCCAAAACTAAATACACTTAAAGATAATTTATCTGCAATTCCATATCCAATTACACCTGTATTTATATAATTTGGATCCAACCATTGACCAACACTTAAGGTAGAATCTATTCTTGTAATCGACATATAATTATCGCTTACTCCTTTTACAAAAGCAATTTGATCTCTTTGTTTATACTGAAAAAAAGCACGCTCTTCAACTACATTTGCATAAGCTTTAATAGCTGTATTTTCTTTTAACAGGCTGGTAACAGTAGCTGTTATCAAAAATGATTTTCCTTTGGTTGCAGTAATCTTAATATCAGGGTCAGAATAATCCAACATTTCGTTGGTGAAGTTCTTAAAACCAGAAAATCCTGAGAGGATAATAAACAACGCCAATGAGCCCACAATAACTCCAAAAGAAGCAATTATTGTAATAATATTAATGGTATTATTTCCGCTTTTAGCGAATAAATATCGTTTAGCTATGTAAAAAGGGAAATTCACAGTTTTTGTATCAAATAAATACAAACTAACTGTAAATAAATCGGAGAAGCAAACAAATTAACGTTTTTGACCTCTTGGCAACACATTTGGATTCTTAATTGGATCTTCGTCCTCACCTCGCAAAGATCTATCAATGTTCTCTATATAATCCAAAGAATCATCACCATAGAAAGTCAATTCTGGCATTCTACGCAACTGATTTCTTGTACGTTTTGCTAATTCATGTCTAATTAAAATAGTATTAGATTGAATTCCAGAAACCAATTCGTCTCTTTGTTCTGAAGGAAAAACGCTTAAATATACTTTTGCAATACTTAAATCTGTAGTAACAGTAACTTTAGAAACCGAAATAATAACTCCTTTCATACCGTCTTGAGCAGCTTTCTGTAAAACCTCTACTAGGTCTTTCTGAATTACACCTGCAATCTTTTTCTGTCTATTTGTTTCTTCCATGCTGCAAATTTACGCATAATTACCAAAAGAATGTTTATTTTTGATTGATAGAAAACTACAGGATGGAAAAAATTGAACATATTGGGATCGCCGTTAAAAATTTAAAAGAATCTAACATCTTGTTTGCAGCTCTTTTTGGCAAACCTCATTATAAACTAGAAGAGGTAAAAAGCGAAGGTGTAAAAACTTCTTTTTTTGATGTAGGACCAAATAAAATAGAATTATTAGAAGCTACAAATCCTGATAGCCCAATTGCTAAATTTATTGCTAAAAAAGGAGAAGGAGTTCATCACATTGCTTTTGCAGTAACGGATATTAAAGCAGAAATTTCTAGATTAAAAAAGGAAGGATTTACTATTTTAAACGAAGAACCAAAACGTGGAGCAGACAACAAACTAGTTGCTTTTTTACATCCAAAAACAACCAACGGAGTATTGATAGAATTGTGTCAAGAAATTGATTAGTTAAAATACTGCCAACTCTTACTGTCAACTGTTTACTAATTATTATCTTGCGGGCAAGCAAACAAAATTATTTTATGTCTAAATCTTTTGACAAATACCAAAATCGCAGGTTAAGATCTTCCTACTTTTCTGTAATAGTAAGTATTTCTTTGGTCTTGTTTATGGTAGGCGTTTTAGGGTTAATTTTATTAAAATCTACAAGCGTTGCAAATCATTTTAAAGAAAAAACAGCGATGACGCTATTCTTAAAAGATGAGGTTACCAAAGAGAATATAAAAAACTTAAGAGCGTCTTTATTAACAGAAGAATTCACCAAAGAAATTGTATACATTACTAAAGAAGAAGCTGCAAAATCTCACGCCAAAGATTTAGGAGAGGATTTTGTAAAATTTTTAGGCGCAAATCCTCTTAAAAACGGAATTGACTTATACTTAAAAGCCGAATTTGTTACTCCAAAAAAGATGACCGAAATAGAAGAGCGTTTTCAAAAAAATGTGCTTATTTTAGAAGTTTCTTATGATAAACCGTTGATCCAATTTCTAACAAAGAATATTCAGAAAATAAGCTTTTGGCTTTTAATTATTAGTGCGTTTTTTGGACTGGTTTCAATATTGCTCATAAATAGCTCATTGCGCCTTTCTGTATATTCTAAAAGATTTAATATTAAAACAATGCAAATGGTTGGAGCGACAAAAGGCTTTATTAGAAAACCTTTTATTATACAAGGAATTAAATTAGGAATGATTGGTTCATTTATTGCTTTATTAGGCTTAGCAGTGGTAATTTATTACACAAACAAACACATACCCGCTTTACAATTATTAAATGATTATGTATTATTAAGCGAATTATTTGGTGGCGTTTTAATTACAGCATTTCTAATTACTTGGTTAAGCACATATTTGGCAACACAACGGTTCTTAAATTTACAAACAGACGAACTATATTATTAATATGAGCACACAAAATAAGAATCAAAAACCAGAATTCCTTTTCGGCAAGAGAAATTACATGTTTATGATCATCGGAATTGCTTTTATAGCATTAGGATTTATCTTAATGTCTGGCGGCGGTAGCGATGACCCAAATGTATTTAATCCAGAAATCTACAATTGGAGACGAATTCGTTTAGCACCTACATTAGTAATTATCGGATTAGGAATAGAAATTTACGCTATTTTAACAAACCCTAAAAAATAAGAATGGATATTATTGAATCTATTGTTCTTGGTGTAATTCAAGGACTAACTGAGTTTTTACCGGTATCATCTAGCGGACATTTAGAATTAGCAAAAGCAATCTTAGGTGATACCTCTTTACCAGAAGAAAGTTTAGCTTTTACGGTTGTTTTACACTTTGCAACTGCCTTAAGTACACTTGTGATTTTTAGAAAAGAAGTTATTGAAATCTTTAAAGGGTTATTTCAGTTTAAATGGAATGATCAAACACTATTCTCTTTAAAAATTATTGCTTCAATGATTCCGGCTGTTATTGTTGGATTACTTTTCGAAGAACAATTAGAATCTTTCTTTGGAGGAAAAATACTTTTAGTTGGAGCAATGCTTTTAGTAACAGCAATCTTATTGTTATTAGCAGATCGCGCAAAAAGAACAGACAGGAAAGTATCTTTTGCAAATGCTGTAATTATCGGTGTTTCACAGGCGATAGCGATGTTGCCAGGAATTTCTAGATCTGGCGCTACCATCTCAACTTCGGTTTTATTAGGAGTAGACAGAACTAAAGCAGCAAGATTTTCATTTTTAATGGTGGTTCCTCTTATTATAGGAAAAGTTGCCAAAGATTTAATTGGTGGAGAAATTAATTTTTCTAGCACTGAAATTGCGCCATTAGCAGCTGGTTTTATCGCTGCATTTGTTTCTGGTTTATTAGCATGTACTTGGATGATTTCTTTAGTTAAGAAAAGTAAATTATCTTACTTTGCAATCTATTGTGCAATTGTTGGTGTTGCTGCAATTGGATATTCTTTATTAAATTAAAATGTTGTCTCCTCGAGCATTATTAAGAATTAAAATATGTTTTGATTCGAAGATAAAAGCGCAGCTTGCGATAGGTCTTTAAAAAGTTTCTATTTCGCTCAAAAAGACAACCACAATAACATACATGACAGAAGAAGATTACAAAAACGGACAAATTTTATTGATTGACAAACCTCTAGAATGGACCTCTTTTCAGGCGGTAAATAAAATTCGTTGGCACATTAAACAACGTTTTGATATCAAAAAAATAAAAGTGGGTCATGCAGGAACTTTAGATCCATTAGCAACTGGCTTGTTAATTATTTGTACTGGTAAGCAAACCAAAAGCATTCACGAGTACCAAGGACAAGTTAAAGAATATACAGGCACGTTTACAGTTGGCGGAACTACGCCAAGTTATGATTTAGAGTCTGAGGTAGACGAAACATTTCCAACAGCTCATATTACTGACGAATTAATTCACAAAGCAACCAAACAATTTATTGGGGAAATTCAGCAACGACCACCCATTTTTTCTGCATTGAAAAAAGAAGGAAAACGCTTGTATGAATTCGCTAGAAAAGGCGAGACTGTTGATATTCCAACCCGAGAAATTACTATTAACGAATTCGAAATTACACATATCGATTTGCCGAAAATAGAATTTAGAGTGGTTTGTAGCAAAGGAACCTACATTCGTTCATTAGCTTTTGATTTTGGAAAAGCATTAGATTCTGGAGCTCATTTATCTGGATTACGAAGAACAAAAATCGGCGAATTCTCTGTAGAAAAAGCGCTATCAATAGAAAAATTTATAGAAAAATTGAAAGCGGTATAGTTCTTGTCTTTTTGAAGAAACAAAACCCATTCTATGAAAAGAGGACTACTTACACTATTACTATTTACCGCTATAATTGCAAACTCTCAAGAATCTTTTAAAAAACCATTTTTTACCGGATCTCTAAGCACCACTTTTGCTATCAACCCTAATTATACTCTATTTGATACAGATGACGGAGAGATGTTACTAGAGCCTGCATCTATTTTACTTAGACTGGGTTTTGGCTATCAACTTAACAAAAGATGGCTGGCTAGTTTGCATGCGGGATACGATCATCATCTACAGTTTGGAATTAACGCAATTCCTACTTTTGGGAAATTAACATATAATATTATGGAAGATGCAGGCGATACCTTTTTTGTTTCTACAAGTTATGGTAAAATGTGGCGCCCTTCATCTGCTTACGAAAATGGAAAATATTATGGTGTAGGCGTAGGTTGGCAAATTGCTGGTGATGGAAGATGGAACACCATTGTGAAAATTGATTTTCACAGAAAAAAAATCGCCAATTTTAAAAAAGGCAATTTAGATAGTGCTTCTATTGGAATTGGATTTAGTTTATTTTAGAAAACGTCCATACCAACTTTCTGGAAGCGGCACTTCCCAGTAATTTTCAAATTCTTCTTTTGACGTAACTAAATTATCAAATACAACTGTTTTACCTGTAACAGCTCTGTTTTTAATTAATTTTTTAAAATCCTTCAAGTCTTGGTATTGTACATATTCTCCTTGCTTGAAACAGACATTCATTTTATCTAACAATTCAACAGTATAGTCTTGTTGTAATTGTAAAATAAACCCTACTAAAACATCAATGTCAGTGTTTAGTAATGGTGAGCTAGGACTGTCTGTAAAGAACACAATAAAACGATTGTACAACAACTTATAGGAAACTTGAAAAGTTTCATCTTCAGTTTTCCAACCCTCTAAAAAAGAAGTTATTTTCTCATGAATTCCATTTATCTCGGTGTCATAAAATTTTCTGTTAGATGGATAAATCCAAGCTTTAGCAGTTTCTGGAATCAAAGTGTAGTCTACAAGCATATTTTGTGTTTAAAGCTGCAAATATAGCACAAAAGAAAAGCCCATTTACAAATTTATAAATGGACTTTTTAAATAGATTGGTTTTAGTTACTTCTCTAAAAAAGCTAATAAGTCTTCTTGAATATTTACTCCTTTATTTTTATTGTACCACAGTTGTAAATCCTTTTTGAAATCTGAATCCAAACCACCATGTTTCTCTTTATAATCTACCACCATTTTACTTGCAATAGAGGGTCTTGGACCCCAAGAAGAGACAACCACATCATTCGTATCTAATACGACTAACTTCGGAATTGACATGCTACCGTTTGTTAAAAACTGATTCATCAATTCAGGGTTTTCATCACGTAAAATAACTTTTAAATTGATGTTCTCATTTTCTGCACTCATTTTATTCATTACTGGTAAAATATGAGCTGCGTCGCCACACCAACCTTCAGTTATCAACAACCATGTTTGCGCTTTCTTAACGTTATTTAAGCGTTCTATTGTTGTTTCTGAAAGTTTGATTTTCTTATCTAAACGCGCCATTCTTTTATCATTTAACATGCTATAATTTAGCAATGCATCAGATTGATTTGGCCCTGTTGATTTTCCATTTTCTAACAAATCACGAACTAAATTTCTAAAAGTAGTATATGATGTGCTTTTTGTTAAACTGTCTTTAATTAAATCTTTCATAATCTTCTAAATCTTTGTTTTTAGACGTACCAAATAAAAAAACTTACACAAGGTAATCTCAAACAAATGTACAGGTGTTTTTAAACTTAAAAAATGATATTTATCAAGATTTGAAAACAAATAAAAACCCTAAATAGTTCTATTTAGGGTTTTTTGTTTTTTATACTAGTAGCACTTATTTTAAGTTTTCTAACATATCTGAAGTTAGTAAGCTTAAATCAAATTTATGTTTCCAATTCCAATCTTTTCTTGCTTTAGAATCGTCAATAACTTGAGGCCAACTATCTGCAATTGCTTGTCTAAAGTCTGTATCGTATGAGATTTCAAAGGCTGGAATATGTTTTTTAATTTCCGTAGCCATTTCTTCTGGCGTAAAACTAATTGCTGCTAAATTATACGAAGTTCTTGTTTTAATTGTAGCTGCATCTGCTTGCATAATCTGAATCGTTGCATTTACAGCGTCTTGCATATACATCATTGGCAAACGTGTGTTTTCACTTAAAAAACATTCGTATGCTTTTTTTTCTATAGCCTGAAAATAAATATCTACTGCGTAATCTGTAGTTCCTCCACCTGGTTTTGTTTTCCAACTAATAATTCCTGGATATCGAATACTTCTTACATCTACACCATATTTTTCATGATAGTAGTTACACCAATGTTCACCTGCAAGTTTACTTATTCCGTAAACTGTTGTAGGTTCCATTACTGTTTGTTGTGGCGTATTAATTTTTGGTGATGTTGGTCCAAAAGAAGCAATTGAGCTTGGCCAAAATACTTGTTTTATATGTTTCTCTTTTGCTAAATCTAACACACCAAGAAGCGATGACATGTTTAAATCCCAAGCTTTATGTGGATACTTTTCTGCTGTTGCAGATAACATTGCCGCCATAAGGTATACTTGAGTCACTTTATACTTTTGAACAACCTCTAAAATCCCTTGTTTATCTGTTGCGTCTAAAATCTCAAAAGGTCCAGAAAGCATCATTTCTTCACTTCCTTCTCTAATATCTGATGCGATTACACAATCACTACCATAAACAGCTCTTAGTTTCTGGGTTAACTCTGTCCCAATTTGCCCGCAAGCACCAATAATTAAAATGGTTTCCTTCATGTATATATTCAAAAAATTATTAGAACAAAAGTACATAATTTATGCATTCACAAATGAAAAGAATATCAAAGATTATTATCTTTGTAAAACAAAACGAATTATTGAACAAAAGAAAAAAAATGTTTAATATTAAACATGTATCTTTGAGGACATTTTTTATATGAAAAGCCATTATTACATCTTATTACTTCTAGTCCTTTTTTCTTGTAAAGACACCGTTTTAAACCAAGAAAAAAGCGTTCAAAAATCAACAAAAGGGGTTGTAATTAACCATTCGAAATTTGTTGATTTAGAAAGTGTTTCTACATCAAACATCTCTAATTGGAAAGAATATCATTCGGTATCTGATCATTTAAAAATATTCTATTCAATATCTGCAAGTGAGGCTTTAAACAATGCGTTACAATTAGCTAATTTGGTCAAAAAAATGAAAGACAGTATTAGGCCTAAAGATCTTATCAACCCTTCTTTTAGGACCAGAGTTAACGTTTTAGAAAACGAAGCTCTTAGATTGAAGGACATGACCTTGTTATTAAACGCTGTTAAATCAAAAGAAGTAAACCAACAAGTTGACAAAATATTAGAAGCTTTCTCAGCAACTAACTCTAAAATAAACACAGTTTATTCTCAATTAGAAGTAGAAAAAGAGATTCAAATAAATCAATTCAAATAACTCTATTAAACATGAAGAAAATTACTTTTATTATTCTGCTATTGATCCCTTTTTTAACGTTCTCTCAAGCGTTTCAAAATAATGCCCCTTGGATGAAGGAAACTTCTTTAAAGAAAAAGGGAGTCACTACTTTTAGCGATGTTACTATATCAGCAGAAAAATATTTCAGCACAATTGATCGAGATAAAAAAGGAAGTGGTTTAAAGCCTTTTGAAAGATGGAAATATCATTCGAGTTTTTATTTAAATGAAGATGGTACTATGGCTTCTCCTGAAAAACTATGGACTGCTTGGAGGCAAAAAAACAAAATGAAAGCTGCAAAAACATCGGCAGATAATAGTGATTGGAAATCAGTAGGACCCAACTCTAGTTCAAACACCTATTCTTCTAGTACATTAAAATCTTCTGGACAAGGACGTATAAATGTGATTGCGGTAGACCCAAATAATTCGAATACATATTATGCAGGTTCTCCTGCTGGTGGAATTTGGAAATCTACAGACGCAGGAATCAACTGGATCCCTTTAAGTGATTATTTACCACAAATTGGGGTTTCTGGTATTGCAATACACCCTACAGATTCAAACATAATTTACATTGCTACTGGAGATGATGATGCTGGGGATTCTTATTCAGTTGGAGTAATGAAATCTATAGATGGAGGAATCACATGGAATGCCACAGGAACTATGGCAGGAAGCCCTTCGTCTATGAATGAAATTTATATAGACCCTACCAATCATGAGACACTACTAATTGCTACTAACAGAGGTGTTTTTAAAACGACTGACGGAGGAGGTACGTGGAGAAAAACAGAGCAATTAGACGCATTGGGTAACGTATCAGATAAAGCTGTTTTAGATTTAAAAATGAAGCCAGGAGACGCGACAACTTGGTATGCTGTATCAAGTACTGCGTTTTATACATCAACCGATTCTGGTGAAACTTTTACTGAAACAACAATTTCTTCCCTTTCTGGTTCTACAAGGTTAACAATTGATGTTTCTATTGCAGATCCTAACTATGTTTATATGGTAAGTGCTGGTGCAGGTAGTGCCTTTAACGGAGTTTACAAATCAACAGACAGTGGGGCTTCATTTACAAAAAACCCAGTAATTGGAGATATTTTCGATAGTACTCAAGCTTGGTATGACT